>JBKOYY010000049.1:0-14639 GCA_046725615.1 Pseudomonadota bacterium | reverse complement strand
CAACGAGATCTCCGGCCCCGCGCCGGCGCCTCGCCGGGGCTGGTGGCGTCGCGGCTGACGACAGGACGCCGCCGGGACTGGCGCAGTCCCGGCGGCGCGCCCATCTGAGCGGCGGGCGCTGACGAAAAGGGGAATTCCCCTTTCGCCGGAGCCGCTCTAGCATCGCCGGAACGAGCACTGCTGGGGCTTTGGGGGCCGTCGGACGTCGCGAGTGTAGATGAGCATGGTCTCCCCCTTCCGGACGGTCTCCCGCGTCGCGCTCGGCGCCGCGGCGGCCATCGGGCTGGCCCTGTCGGCCTCACCGGCCGCGGCGCAGTCCTTGATCCGCGACACCGAGATCGAGGAGATCCTGATGAAGGACTCCGACCCGATCCTGCGGGCCGCCGGGATCGATCCGGGCAGCGTCGAGATCCTGCTGATCGGAACCAAGGAACTGAACGCCTTCGCCGGACCGCGGGTGATGGGCTTCAACACCGGCCTGATCCTCGAATCCGACAATCCGAACGAACTGCAGGGCGTCATCGCCCACGAGGTCGGCCACCTGGCCGCGGGGCACAGCGTGCGCCGCGGCGAGATGAACGCGGCCGGCATGAAACCTTTCCTGCTGACCATGGGCCTGGGCGTACTCGCGGCGATCGCCGGATCGCCCGAGGCCGCGGCGGGCCTGGCCGGCAGCGCCAGCTACTTCGGCACCCTGGGCGCCCTGGGCTACAGCCGCGAGCAGGAAGGCCGCGCCGACCAGGCCGGCGCCATGCTGCTCGACAAGGCGGGCCTGTCGGGCAAGGGCCTGGCCGAGTTCTTCGACAATTTCCGCTATCAGGAAGTCTTCGACGAGGCGCGGCGCTACGCCTATTTCCGCAGCCACCCGATCTCGTCGGACCGTATCGAATCGCTGCGCCGCAAGGTCGAGGTGCAGCCGAACTACGCCAAGGAAGACAGCCCCGAGGCGATGGCGGAACACGCCATCATGAAAGCCAAGCTGGACGGCTTCCTGAACCCCGGCGTGGCGATCACTAAGTACGACGAGAGGGCCACGGACTACCCGTCGCGATATGCCCGGGCGATCGCCTACTACCAGCTCAAGGAGCCGGACCGGGCGCTGAAGCTCATCGACAAGCTGCTCGAGGAGCAGCCCGAGAACCCGTACCTCTGGGAGCTCAAGGGCCAGGTGCTCTTCGAGTTCGGTCGCGCCGCCGAAGCCGAGGCGCCGCAGCGCCGGTCCGTCGAACTCAAGCCGGGCGCCCCGTTGTTGCGCATCAACCTCGGCCAGACGCTGGTCGCCCTGGACGACAAGGCCAAGATCAACGAGGGTGTCGCCGAGCTGAAGAAGGCGCTGACCCAGGAAGAGGACAACGCCGTCGCCTGGCGCATCCTGGCCGAGGCCTATGACCGCCTGGGCGAGGACGGCCTCGCCCGCCTCGCCACCGCCGAATACAACTACAATGTCGGCGACAAGCAGCAGGCCCGCGTGTTCGCCATGCGCGCCCGCGAGATGCTGACCCGCGGCACGCCGGAATGGCGCCGCGCAACCGACATCGTGCTGGTGGCCGAGCCCACCCGCGAAGACCTGCGCGAACTCGCCCGCGAGGGCTCGGTCGGCTCCACGCGCCGCTGAGACCGCAACGACACCAACCGACCTGGACCTGATGACCCGACCCTACGCCCTCGCCGCCGTCGTGGCGGCCGCCCTCGCCCTGACCGCCTGCCAGAAGCCGGACGATGAAGCCTTCGGCAAACAGGTGCGCGCCTACCTCCTCGAACACCCCGAGGTGATCGAGGAGGCGATCGCCAAGCTGCGCCAGAACCAGATGCTGGAGGCCGCCAAGGCCACCGCGCCGAACGTGGCCCGCTTCCGCCAGCAGCTTGAGCGCGACCCTCGCGATCTGGTGATCAATCCGAAGGGCGAGTTCACGGTGGTCGAGTTCTTCGACTACCGCTGCGGCTACTGCAAGGTCGTGGCGCCGGAGGTGATGAAGCTGATCCGCGAGAACCCCGACGTACGCTTCGTCTTCAAGGAGCTGCCGATCTTCGGCGAGGTGTCGGACACCACCGCCCGGATCGCCCTCACCCCGCAGGGCAAGGCCAAGGGCGTGGAGCTCTACAAGGCCTGGATGGCGGACAAGGGTCTGGACGAGGCCGCCGTCGACCGGCACCTGGTGGAGGTGGGGCTGAATCCGGCCGAAGTCCGAAAGGCGGCGCGCGACCCCGCGATCGACGCCCAGCTACAGGACATCCGAACCCTGGCGGGCAACCTCGGCCTGCAGGGCACGCCGGCCTTCGTGATCGGCGACTATCTGATCCCGGGCGCGGACATCGGCGCGGTGCGCGCCGCGCTGGCCAAGGTGAAGGCCGAGGCCATGAAGCGGCCGGGCTCCCCGACGTAAGGTCCCCGACCCGACGTCAAGTTCGCCCTCTGGTAGACTGCGTCGACGCTTGATCAAGGGGATCCACATGGTCGAACGGGTGCTGGTGATCGGGGCCGGCATGGCGGGGCTCTGGACGGCCATGGCGCTGGCGGGGCCTGGGCGCGAGGTCACGGTTCTGGATCGCGACCCGGCTCCGCCCGAGGGCGGGCCGGACAATGCCTTCCAGGACTGGCAGCGCCGCGGCGTCGGCCACCTGCGGCACAGCCACGCGTTCCTGGCGCGCCTGCGCACCCTGGTCCGCGACAAGCACCCAGCCCTGCTGGAGGCGCTGCACACCGCCGGCGTCCGGGAGCTGGGGTTCGAGGGCTCGCTCACCGCCCGCCACAAGAAGAAGTACGTCCCCACCCCCATCGACGCCGATCTGGCGATCCTGACCAGCCGGCGCACGACGCTGGAGCTGGTCATGCGGCGCTATGCCGAGACCCTGGCCGGTGTCACCATCCGTCCGCAGACCTTCGTGAAGGCGTTGAAGATCGAGCCCGGCGCGCCGCCTACGGTGAGCGGCGTGGTGCTGGAGGACGGAAGCGAACTCACCGCCGACGTGGTTGTGGACGCCGCGGGCCGCACCTCCCAGGCCTATGAGCAGCTCGCCGAGGCCGGCGCCGCTGTGCCGGAGACCTCCGAGCCCTGCGGCGTGGTCTATTTCACCCGTCACTACCGGCTGCTTCCGGGCCAGGAGGAGCCGGCGCGCGGCCCCGGCTCGACCACCGGCGACCTGGGCTACCTGAAGTTCGGCGTCTTCCCGGGCGACAACGGCTGCTTTTCGGTGACCCTCTGCGCGCCCGAGGTCGAGGAGGAGATGCGCAAGTCGATCGTCGACCCGGCGGTCTTCGATGCGATGTGCCGCGAGTTGGCCGGGGTCGCCCCCTGGATCGACCCAGCGCGGGCCGAGCCGACGAGCCGGGTGTTCGGCATGGGCCAGCTCGAGAGCCGCTGGCGCGAGCTGGCGCCCGGCGGGACGCCGGTGGTGCTGGGCTTCTTCCCGGTGGGCGACTGCGTGGTGCGGACCAATCCGCTGTACGGCCGGGGCTGTTCGTTCGCGGCGGTCAGCGCCTACCAGCTGGAGGAGTGCCTTCGCACGGAGGCCGACCCCGCCCGCCGGCTGCTTCGCTACCGCGCCGGGCTGGAGCGGGAGCTGCGCCCCTATTACGACGTGATGCAGAAGGCCGACCGGTCGGCGATCCGCCGGGCCGAAGCGGCGCTCCGCCCCCCGAAGACGCCGTCGCTGCGCAGCCGCCTGATCAAGAGCTTCCTGGACGACGGCGTGGCCGTGGCGATCCGCGACGACGTGGAGCTGCTCCGCCAGTTCCTGCGCGGCTTTCATATGCTGGAGCACCCGCAGGCCTGGCTGAAGCGCCCGGGCAACCTCCTGAAGATCATCCGGGTCTGGGCGCGCGGGAAGACCGCCAACGCCGACCTCTATCCGGCCCTCGGCGCGCCGGGCCGGCGGGAGATGCTGGACGCCGTCGGGATTTCCCCGACGGCGGACCTCCGGCCGGCGTAGGCCGTCAGACCAGCATTGCGTTGGGCGGCAGGCCGATGAGGCTGCGGCCGTGCAGCTCGTAGGCCATGTCCACGTCGAAGACGACGTGGGTGGCGATGGTGTTGATGTCGCGCACCGCGCGCTGGAACGGCTGATCCAGCATCTGGGCGCTCGACCCCGCCGCCTCGCCCAGGCAGGCCACCGCCTCGCGGCAGAGCGAGACCGCATAGGCGATCTGCGCCCGGCACCGTATGCGCTCGGCAAGCTGTTCGGCGCCGGCCAGGGCCCCTGCGGCGAGGTTGTCGCGACCCGCCTTTCGGATCACCAGCTCGGCCGTGTCGATCATCGCATCGGCGCGCCCCAGCCGGATCTGGGCGGCCGGCTTGTCCGCCTGCCGTGACTGGGCGCCCATCCGCACGTGCTTCTCCAGTCGGCCACGATAGGCGTTCAGCGCGCACCGGGCCGCGCCCACGGCGGGGATCGCCGCGGTCATGGCCAGGAACGGCAGCATGGGCATGCTGTAGAGGGGGTTGGGATAGTCGCGCGAGCCCGGCGCCCGGCCGCTGACCAGCAGGTCGAACGGCACGGTCCGCGCCTCGGGCACGAACAGGTCCTTCACGGCGATGTCGTTGCTGCCGGTGCCGACCATCCCCGACACATGCCAGGTGTCGATGACCTGGGCGTCGGCGGCGGGCAGAAGGCAGGTGAGCATTCGCGGTCGCTCGCCCTCTCCCGGGACCAGCACGCTGCCCATGATCCAGTCGGCGTGCATGACGCCGGTGCCCCATTTCCAGCGGGCGGTGATGCGATAGCCGCCTTCCACCTTCTGGCCCATGCCGGGCGGGTTACTGACCACCGGGGCGACGATGTAGGGGAAGTCGCCGCCGAACAGCGCCGCCTGGGTGTCCTTGGGGAAGTGCGACAGGAACCAGTTGTGCTCGGCGCAGAACGCCGCCGCCCAGCCCGTGGAGGCGCAGGCCTCCGCGATCGGCAGGCTGATGTCGATGAACTGGTCGGTCGTGACCTCCAGCCCGCCGAACACCCGAGGCACGTACATGTAGAAATATCCGGAGGCGCGTATGGCGTTCCAGATCTCGTCCACCGGACGGCGCAGGCGCTCGGCCTCACCCGCCGCCTCGGCGATGCGGGGCGCCAGGGCCTTCATCCGCTCGACGAGGATCTCGGGGGTCAGGGCGGCGAGCTCGGCCGGCGAGAGCCAGTCGCCGCCCGCCGGAATGCGACGGTCGGCGAGCGGTGGATCTTCGGCTTCGTAGGCCATGGCGCGCCGCCTCAGGCGGAGGCCGGGACAGGCGGGGCGGTGTAGGACGCCACCTTGGTCAGCACCTCGTCAGGGGTCTGCAGGAGGTTCTGGTAGACCTCTTTCGGATAGACCATGTGCGGCTTGTCGGGATCGTAGGCCGGCTGCGGCACGGGGCTCGGCCCGGTATAGGCGGCCGGGGCCTTGTAGCGCTGGGCCTCGGCAGGCGAGATGCCGGCCTTCTCGAGCACAGCCGGATCGATCCAGACCGCCGGATCGACCGGGACCTGCGACGTCGCCACCTCCAGCGTGATCTGATCCGGGCCGGCGAAGTAGATCGACTTGCACATGCCGTGGTCGATCGGGCCGATCACATTGACCCCATGGCTACGGATGCGGTCGCGCATCGCCAGCAGGTCGTCCTCGGTCTCGACCCCGAAGGCCAGGTGCTGGAGCGTGCCCGCCGCGCTGGGCAATGCGCCGGAACCGGCGTGGGTCTTGCCGACCACGATCGGGATATCCTTCACGGCCGGCATCTGCACGATCGAGAAGTAGCTGTGGTCGTTCATCTTCAGGAACGCGTGCAGAGCGCCTGGCACGCCGTGCATGTCGAACAGCGCCACGAGCGGGCAGCCCATGACCTGAGAGAAGAACTCGATGTGCTTCTTGATGTCGTCCGCCATGAAGGCAAGGTGATGGATGCCCGTCGGCTGCTGGCTCATGGCCGTTCCTCCGTTTTCGCTCGGCTATTTTCGGTCAGGAAGCCGCCGAGCACGGCCTCCACGATCATGACTTCGTGGGCGGCGCGCGCCGCCGGGGTGTCGGGCTCGACGCCGAATCCGGCGCGCAGCAGGGGCGCGAGGTTGATCACGCCGACGGCCGCCGTCTGCAGCGTGATGACCAGCTGTTCAACGGGGAACGGCTTCAGGTCGCCGTCGGCGACGGCCTCGCGCACCGTCTGCGCCAGGCGGCGGTTGCGCGGTCCGATGAGGTGACGGTCCAGCCATTCCAGGCGCTCGCCGCCAGCCATGCCCTCGAGCGCGACGATGCGGCCAAGCGCCGGGTGCTTCCAGCTGATCTGCAGGAACAGCCGCATGGCCAGACGCAACTGGTCGATCGCCGGCATGTCGCGGGCGGCGAGCATCAGCCGCTCCTCTTCGGCGATCACCGCCGACAGGGCGAGCATGGCGCTGCGCCAGAGATGGGCCTTGTCCTGAAAGTGATAGTGGAGTGTCGGTTGCGAGACCTTCGCCGCCTTGGCGATCCCACCCATGGTCACCCGCTCGAACCCCAGCCGCGAGAACTGGTCGAGGGCCACCTCGCGGATACGCGCGGCGGTCGCCTCCCCTTTCGGCGTCGCGGACCAGTCCGGCGTCTGCACCATGGCGATTGACTCAGAAATCAGATTTCCTGATTGCATAGTCAGGAACCGGCGCGACCACAAGCCGGACGGCGTTCTGGGAGGAGATCCGATGGCGGTGGTTCGCGAGGCGTACGGCTTTGTCTATGCGGACAACAGCCGCCTGAAAGAGGTCTACGGGGGCCCCACCGGCCAGGTGTTCGTGGAGTGCATGCGCATCCGGCCGGACGTCGGCGAGTCGAAGACCGTCATCCTGTTCAGCCACCCGGTGGGTGGCGGCTCGTTCCTGCCGCTGGTCAGCGCCCTCGCCCGGGCGGGCCGGCACGTCATCTACTGCAACCCCCGCTATCGCGGGAACGACAGCGCGCTGATCATGGAGAAATGCGTCCTCGACCTGGGCGCCTGCGTCGCGGACCTGAAGAAGCGGTTCGGCTACGAGAAGGTGGTTCTGGGCGGCTGGTCGGGCGGCGGGTCGCTGTCGATGTTCTACCAGGACCAGGCCGAGCACCCGACCATCACAGAGACCCCGGCGGGCGATGCGGTGGACATCGTCGGCGCCAACCTGCAGCCGGCCGACGGCGTCCTGCTGCTGGCCGCGCACATCAGCCGCTCGGTGACCATGACCGAGTGGATGGACCCCTCGATCCTGGACGAGAGCCGGCCGTTCGAGCGCGATCCCAGCCTGAACATCTACGACCCCGCCTGCCCGGAAAAGCCGCCCTACTCGCCGGATTTCGTCGCCCGCTTCCGCGAAGCCCAGATCGCCCGCAACCGGCGCATCACCACCTGGGCCAAGGCGCAACTGGCCGACCTAAAGGCCAAGGGCGACCCGGACGCGGAGCGCTGTTTCGTCGTGCAGGGCACCATGTGCGACGTCCGCTGGACCGACCCGACGCAGGATCCATCGGACCGACGGCCCTACACCTGCTACCTCGGCGATCCGAAAATCGTGAACGACGGGCCGGTGGGCCTTGGACGATTCACCACCCTGCGCTCTTGGCTGTCGCAGTGGAGCTATGATGAGAGCCGGGCCAACGGCATCACCAACGGCGGCCGGATCAGCTGCCCGACGCTGGTGATCAACAATACGGCGGACCTGGCCTGCACCCCCAGCCACGCCCAGCGGCTGTTCGACGCCGTGGCCTCCAAGGACAAGTCCCTGGTCCATATCGAGGGGGCCGACCACTACTACGCCGAGCGTCCAGACCTGCTCCCGAAGGCGGTCGCGGCGGTCGGCGGATGGCTGGACGAACGCGGGTTCGCTTGACCGCCGCAGCGGAAGGGGCCTCTCCTCCGCGCCAAGACTTCCCGGAGGACGCCCCCATGTCGGACTACAAGCTGCTCATCAACGGCCAACTCGTCGACGGCGACGCGACGCTGGAGGTGATCAACCCGGCCACCGAGGAACCGGTCGCGGTCTGCGCCCGCGCGTCCAAGGCCCAGCTCGACCAGGCGGTCGCCGCGGCCAAGGCAGCCTTCCCCGCCTGGAGCGCCACCCCGATCGACGAGCGGCGCAAGGCCCTTCTGGCCATCGCCGACGTGATCCAGAACAACCTGCCGGACTTCGCCCGCCTGCTGACCCAGGAACAGGGCAAGCCGCTGCAGGACGCCATGGGCGAGATCTTCGGGACTGCGGCGTTCTTCCGCTACTTCGCGAGCCTCGACCTGTCGCCGAAAGTGATCCAGGACGACGCGACCTCGCGGGTCGAGATCCGCCGCCGGCCGCTGGGCGTGGTGGGCGCGATCGTGCCCTGGAATTTCCCGATGATCCTGATGGCCTTCAAGGTCCCCGCGGCCCTGCTGGCCGGCAACACGGTGATCCTGAAGCCCGCCCCGACCACGCCGCTGACGGCGCTGAAGCTGGGCGCCCTGATCAAGGACATCCTGCCCCCCGGCGTCCTCAACATCATCACCGACGCCAACGACCTCGGCGGCGAGATGACCAAGCATCCCGACATCCGCAAGATCAGCTTCACCGGCTCGACCGAGACCGGCAAGAAGGTGATGGCCAGCGCCGCCGACGCCCTGAAGCGCGTATCGCTGGAGCTGGGCGGCAACGACGCCCTGATCGTGCTGGACGACGTCGACCCGAAGGAGACGGCGCCCAAGGTCTACGGCGCGGCGATGCAGAACGCCGGCCAGGTCTGCATCGCGGCCAAGCGGATCTACGTCCACGAGAGCATCTACGACGCCATGTGCGACGAGCTGGCGAAGCTGGCCAAGGAGGCCGTGGTCGGCGATGGCCTGCAGCAGGGCACCCAGATGGGCCCGCTGCAGAACAAGCAGCAGTTCGAGAAGGTTCTCGGCTTCATCGAAAGCGCGAAGAAGGACGGCAAGATCATCGCCGGCGGCAATCGCAAGGGCGACAAGGGCTACTTCATCGAGCCGACCGTGGTCCGCGACATCACCGACGGCTCCAAGCTGGTGGACGAGGAGCAGTTCGGCCCGGTGATGCCGGTGATCAAATATTCCGACCCCGCCGAGGCGATCGCCCGCGCCAACGCCTCGATCTACGGCCTGGGCGGCTCGATCTGGGCC
The DNA here is from genome assembly GCA_046725615.1 of Pseudomonadota bacterium. GTDB lineage: Bacteria > Pseudomonadota > Alphaproteobacteria > Caulobacterales > Caulobacteraceae > Phenylobacterium. The sequence continues at coordinate 5,574 of JBKOYY010000049.1, read as the reverse complement.
AAGGACAGCGACAAGGCCTGGAGCCTGGCCGAGCAGATGGAGAGCGGCAGCGTCTGGGTGAACAAGCACGCCGACCTGCAACCTCACCTGCCCTTCGGCGGCTCGAAATTCTCGGGTGTCGGCGTGGAGCTGGGCGAAGAGGGCCTGAAGGAATTCACCCAGATCCAGACCCTGAACATGGCCCGCTGAGGCTCGGACTGAAGAACCTGAAGGCGGCGGCGTTGGAGGCGCCGGCCGCCCTCAGACTCCACCGGCTCAGAACCGCCAGGTCACCCCGGCGCGCACCGTGCGCGGCTCGACCACGCGGCTGAGCCGGCCCTCGACCGGCGCGGCGTCAAAGCCCGGGATGTAGGATTCGTAGAGATAGGCGATGTCCTTGTCCTTGCTGCCGAGGACGTTGAGCACGTCGCCGTACACCTCCAGGTGCTCGAACTTGCGGGCGGCGCGCAGGTTGACCACCGTCGAGCCGCTGTCCCGCACCGAGTTGTCCTCGATCAGAGGCGACGGTCCCAGGTGACGGACCCGAATCGAGCCTTCCCAACCACCCCGAACGATGGACACGCCACCCGCCGCGGCGTTCTCGAACGCGTTGGGAATGTGGTCGCCGTTCCGGTAGCGGGCGTGAGAGGCGGTGTAGTTCGCGTCCAGCGCCAGCCAGGGCAATGGTCGCCAGAAGGCCACCAGCTCCAGGCCGCGCCGCCGGCTGGCCCCCGTCGGCTCGACCGCATTCGAGTCGCCCACGAACCGCAGCTCGCTCCCCACCGACAGGCGCCAGTAAGTGGCGGTCAGGCTGAACGTCCCCAGCTGGAGTCGGGCTCCAGCCTCGCTGCCGGTCCCCTTCACCAGCAGCGGTACGGGCGTCGCCGCGACGGTTCCGCGGACATCGTTGGAGTGAAAGCCCCGCCCCCAGTTGGCATAGAGCTCCAGCCAGTCGTTCAGGGCATAGGCGACCGACAGCTTCGGCGAGAGGATCGCGTCGTCGGCTGATCCCTCGCCAAGCCCGGCGGCGGCCGGGTCGCGGGCGCGAACGTCTGCGGCATAGCCGTCGGCCCGAAGCCCTCCGATCAGTCGAAGCCGATCGGTCGGTCTCCAGGTCGCCTCGGCGAACCCGGCCGCCGAGACCTCTTCCACCCGGTAGAGACCAAGTGATTGCACAAGGGCACGGTCGCTGGTCTGGGTGACGCCGACCTTGCCGATGTCGTCGTAACGCCCCTCCCCGCCAACGCGCAGCGACAGGCGCGGCGCGACTTCCCAGCTCCGCTCTCCCTTAAGCCCCAGCACCCAGCGGCGGTCGAACTGGTGGATCTGGGCGCTCGATCCGTCGGCGTTGGCGTAGGTGGGGTTCGAGAACATGTTCCACGCGTAGCGCTGAGCGAACGCGTTCGCCTTCCAGCCTTCGCCCAGCAGGCGGGCGTTGACCACCACACGGGTCGTCTCGCCGGTCGCAGTCGGATCGGGCGAGCAGTAGACGTCTGCGCAAAGGCTGGAGCCGACGATCCTTTCAGGGATCTGCTCGGTCGGCCGCCAGGTCCCGCGGTAGACCTGGGCGGTGAGCTCCAGCCGACCCAGATCCAGGTCGCGCCGGTACTTCCCGAAAGCCGCGTAGTGACGCAGGCGCTCGGGCTGCTCCCAAGGGCCGTCGTAGATCCGAGCCTCGCCAACCAGGGTGAACTGACCGCCCGCGGGATCGCCGACGCTGCCGCCCGCCGCGAGCCTGCCGTGGCCACGTACGCCGCTCTCGCCCGCCATCCAGGCCCGGTCGTAGGAGTCCACCGTCGTCATGTAGGCCGCGCCGGCCAGCGCGAAGTCTCCGCCGTCGGCGCGGTACGGCCCCTTGCGATAGTCCTCGCGCACGATGACCTCGGGGATCAGCCCGTTGAGGTCGAGGTAGCCGTGGCCGTGGCCATGCGTGCGCAGGTTCATCTGCACGTCGTCGATGTAGGTCGTGAAGTCCGACCCGTGGTCCAGGTTGAAGCCGCGCAGGAAGTACTGGTTGGCCTTGCCCGTCCCGGAATGCTGAGCCGCGATCATGCCCGGGACGGCCTCGAGCAGCTCGGCCGTCCGCAACAGGGGGCGCACCAGCAGGTCCGAGCCCGCCACCGTACCCTCGCTGGCCGCATGGGCGACGCCGATCTTGGCCTCGCCGCGCCCGAAGACCACCACCTCCTCCACGTCGCGGGGCCCGGTCGCCACCGCCTCGTCCGCGACGGCCGGGCCGGCCGCCATCACGCCCGCCAGCACCAGGCCGGGAACTCGCACCATTTCCACCCCCATGGATCTGGCGCGGTGATCGGCCCTCGCGGGGCCGACCGGCAGTACGGAACGGTTTCAAGCCCCGTTACGAAACCCGCACGCCCGAGGACGATCGCTCAACCGGACCGCGTTTGGCCGGCCTGCGGTTCCGTGTCACCGTCCGTTCGGGAGGAACCAAAAACAACGTGACACCAACCGTCGAAGCCGCGCGCGCCACGGCGCCCGCGCACGAGCCTGTCGTCTCCATCAGGACCTGGGGCTTCGTCGCCTTCCTGATGCTGCTGAACGTCCTGAACATCCTCGATCGCCAGCTGCTGCCCACCTTCGCCAACGAGATCAAAGCCGACCTGCACCTGACGAACGGGCAGTTCGGCCTCCTGTCGGGGATCGTCTTCACCCTGCTCTACGGCGTGCTGAGCCCCGTGATGGGTCTGGTGGCCGACACCGTTCACCGCCCCCGGTTCGCCGCCATGGGGGTGGCCCTGTGGAGCCTGCTCACGGCGGCGTCTGGCGCGGCGCGGGGCTTTGTCTCCCTGGCCATCCCGCGCCTGTTCATCGGTGTCGGCGAGGCGACGCTGACGCCGACGGCGCTGTCGATGGTGGCCGACCGCTTCCCGGCCCGCCGGTTCGGCCTCGCGTCGGGGTTCTACTACGCCGGGGTCCCGCTGGGGGCGGGCCTGGCTTTCTTCGTCGCCGCGACCCTGGGCGTGAAGATCGGCTGGCGGAACTGCTTCTTCCTCATCGGCGCCCTCGGCGTAGTGCTGGCGGCGATCCTCGCGATGCAGCCCGACCATCATCGCACGGGCGCCAACCGCGCGGACGCGGGCGCAGGCCTTCGCGGCATGCTCAAACTGATCCCGGAGCTGTTCGGCGCCATGAAGCGCTACCCCGCCCTGCCGCTCACGATGCTCGGCGGCGTGGGGGTTCATTTCGCCGTCGGCGGCGCCCAGTTCGACACCCTGTGGTGGAAGGAGGAACTGCAGCTCGACATCGGCCCCCTCTTCCTGAAGGTGGCGCTGATGTACGCCACCGTCGGCGTCGCGGGGAACATCCTGGGCGGGCTGGCCAGCGACTGGTGGCTGAAGGTCACCGGCCAGGGCCGGCCGATGTTCGTGGCGATCCTGCTGGTCGTTCTGACCCCGGTCGGCGTGCTCTACCGTCTGACCGACCACGCCGGCCTTGTCTTCTGGCTGGGCGTCGGGACCGGGATCTTCCAGCTCTCGGCCATGTACGGCGCGGCCTATGCGACGATCCAGGAGCTGTCTCCGGTGCGCATCCGCGCCACCGCCGTGGCCGCGTTCATCCTGGCCGTGAACGTCATCGGCCTGGGCGTGTCGGTGACCGTGGGCGGCTTCATGATCGACGCCTTCGCCGCCGCCGGCCGGGCCAAGCCGATCACCGACATGATGCTGGTGATGACCGCAGCCTCGGCCATCGCCATTCCGTGCTTCCTGCTAGCCGCGCTCAGGTTCCGGAAGGACCGTGAGGCCCTGGCCGCGTACGAGTCTTCGAGGGGATAGCCAGGTTCAGATCAGGCCGTTCAGCGGCGACGAGGCGCTGGCGTACATCCGCTTGGGCATCCGGCCGGCGAGGTAGGCCTCACGGCCGGCGATGACCGCATGCTTCATGGCGCCCGCCATGCGGATCGGATCCTTGGCCTCGGCGATGGCGGTGTTCATCAGCACCGCGTCGCAGCCCAGTTCCATGGCCACGACGGCGTCCGACGCCGTGCCGACGCCGGCGTCCACCAGCACCGGCACCTTCGACTGCTCGATGATGAGGCCCAGGTTGAGGGCGTTCTGGATGCCGCGGCCCGACCCGATCGGCGCGGCGGCCGGCATGATGGCGGCGGCTCCCGCCTCCTCCAGCTTCTTTGCGTAGACCGGGTCATCCGAGCAGTAGACCATTACTTGGAAGCCGTCGGCGATCAGCAGCTTCAGCGCCCGCAGGGTCTCTTCCATGTCGGGCAGCAGGTGCGGCGTGTTGGACAGCACCTCCAGCTTCACGAGGTCCCAGCCCCCGGCCTCGCGGGCCAGGCGAAGGGTGCGAACGGCGTCCTCGCCGGTAAAGCAGCCGGCGGTGTTGGGAAGGAAGGTGAAACGGTCGGGCTTCACATGGTCGACCAGCATCGGCTGGCTGGGGTCGCTGAGGTTCACCCGCCTCAGCGCGACCGTGACGATCTCGGCCCCAGCGGCCTCGGCCGCCGCCGCATTCTGGGCGTAGTCCTTGTACTTGCCGGTCCCGACGATCAGGCGCGAGCGGAACGTCCGGCCAGCGACGGTCCAGGTGTCTTCCCCGGATTCGATAGAGGGGTTCTGGGTCGCGCCGTCCATGTCAGCCGCCTCCGATAAAGTGCACGATCTCGATCCGATCGCCGTCCATCAGCGCCGTGAGCGCGTAGGACGACCGCGGCACGATCTCCAGGTTACGCTCCACCGCCACCTTGCGCGTATCGAGCCCGAGCGCCGTCACGAGGCCGGCGACGTCGCGGACGTCCTCTTCGAAGGTGCGGGTTTCGCCGTTGACGATGAGACGCAAGGGGGTGGCTCCAAGTCGGCTTGCTTGTGGCCTCAGCCGCCGACCGTTACAAGGGCCCGGAATCGAGCGGCGGAGCCGAATGCCGAAACCGATCTATGTGCTGAGTGGTCCCAACCTCAACCTTCTGGGGACCCGCGAGCCGGAGATTTACGGACATCAGACCCTGGACGACGTGCGGGCCCTCTGCGAGGCGCGTGCGAAGGCCAAGGGATACGAGGTCGTGTTCCGGCAGTCGAACCATGAAGGCCAGCTGGTGGACTGGATACAGGAGGCGCGGACCGATGCCGCCGCCCTGGTGCTGAATCCGGCCGCCTACGGCCACACCTCCATCGCCATCCTCGACGCGCTGAAGATGCTGAGCATCCCGGTGATCGAGTGCCACCTCTCGAACCCCGCCGCGCGGGAGACGTTCCGGAGGGAAACCTATGTGTCCCTCGCCGCAACCGGGGTCGTGTCCGGCTTCGGCGCAGCGAGTTACGAGTTGGCCGTCGAGGCCGCCGCGGGGCTGTTGGCCCGCTAAGTCGAAATCCGAGGGGCCTGTTGGCCCGCCAAGACCAGATCCAAGAGACAAGGGCCGTTTCCATGCCGACCTCTTCCAAGGCGCCCGCCGATCCGTTCGACGCACGCCTGGTGCGTAAGCTGGCCGATATCCTCACCGAGACCGGCCTGTCGGAGATCGAAGTCGAGCAAGGCGAGCTGAAGATCCGGGTCGCCAAGACCCTGACCGCCGCCCCTGTGCAGCACATGGTGGCCGCCGCGCCCCCCGTCGCCGCGCCTGCGCCC
>JBKOYY010000158.1:0-4055 GCA_046725615.1 Pseudomonadota bacterium | reverse complement strand
CCGCGGCGCCGGCCCAGCCGGCGCTGGCGGCCGCCGAGGACGAGGTGTCCCGGCTTCGGGCCCGCATCGCGGTTCTGGAGAGTCAGGGCGCGCGCACCAGCGAGGCCGCGGCCGCGGCCCTGGCCCTGGCCGAGCTGGTGGACGCGACCCGCAGCTCGAGGCCCTTCCCGCGCGAGCTCGCCGCCTTACGCGCGGCCGCGCCCGAACTGCCCGAGCTGGCCGCCCTGACCAGGCTCGCCGAGACGGGCGCGCCCAGCCGCACGGCCCTCGCGGCGAGTTTCCAGGACTACGCGACCCTCGCCGTCCGCAGGGCGCGCAAGCCGCCCGAGGGCGCCGACGTCGGCGAGCGGATCGCCTACGCCCTCAGCAAGGTGGTGACGGTTCGCCGGATCGACGAGACGACCGGCACGGGCCCCGACGCCGTGATCGCCCGCGCCGAGGCGGCGCTCGCCGAGGGTGAGGTGATCGCCGCCCTGAAGGCGCTGGACAGCCTGCCGCCCAAGGCCCGCGAGGCCCTGGCGCCGTGGCGCCTGGGGGCCGAGCGGCGCGCCGAGATCGAACGCGAGGTCGCGGCCCTCCGGGCCCGCGCCGTCCGCGACCTGCAGCCAGGGGAGCCGGAAATATGATCCGGGCCGGCGTGGTCCTCATCCTGCTCGCCGCGGTGGCGGTGGGCGCGCTCGCCCTGGCCGACGAACCCGGTCGGGCGACCGTGGTCTGGCTGGGCTGGCGGGCCGACGCGACGGCCGCGGCGGCGGTGCTGATGGCGCTGACGTTCGGACTGGCGGCGGCGGTGGTGTGGCGCACGATCCTCTGGATCCTGGACGCCCCGCGCCGGGCCGAGCGGGCGCGGACCGAGGCGCGGCGTCGCCAGGCCAACGACGTGCTCGCCCGCGGCTTCCTGGCCGTGGCGGCGGGGGACGGCTCGGAAGCCGTGCGGCTGTCGAAGAAGGCGGCGGAACTGGCGGCGGACGCGCCGGGGCTGGTGCGGGTGCTGGCGGCCCAGGCCGCAGAGGCGGCGGGCGATACGGCCCAGGCGCAGGCGGCCTATACGGCGATGCTCGGGTTCCCCGAGATGCGGCTGGCCGGGCACAAGGGCCTGATGCAGCTGGCGCTGGCCCAGGGCGCGCGCGAGACCGCGCTGCGCCATGCCCAGGAGGCCTATGGCGAGGCGCGCACCGCGCGCTGGGCCTGGCGGGCGATCCTGGAGTCGCGGCTGGAGGCGGCCGACTGGGAGGGCGGGCTGGCGCTGGTGAAGAGCGCGCTGGACCGCAAGATCGTGCCCCCGATCGTGGCCGAGCGGGCCCGCGCGGCGCTGCTGGCGGCGTCGGCGGCGCAGCTGGAACACGCGCCCGAGCCCAAGGCCCGCAGCCTGGCCCTGGATCACGCGGTCGAGGCCGCCCGCCTGCAGCCGGGCTTCGCGCCCGGGGTGGCGATGGCCGCCCGCCTGCTGGCCGACGACGGCAAGCTGGGCCGGGCCGCCTCGATGATCGAGAACGCCTGGCGCGCGGCGCCGCACCCGGCGCTGTGGCTCGCCTATCGCGACCTGCGGACCGACGAGACCCCGCGCGAGCGGGCCCAGCGTCTGAAGGCGCTGGCGGCAGTGAACCCGGCCCACCGCGAGAGCCTGATGCTGTATGTGGAACAGGCCCTGACAGCGAACGACGGCCCGGCCGCTCGCGAGGCGGCCCGGGCGCTGGAGGGCGAGCCCGTGACGGCCCGCGTCGCGGGCCTGATGGCCCGCGCGGCCTATGCGGCCGGCGCCATCGACGAGGCGCGGGTCTGGCTGGCGCAGGGGATGAACGCCCCGCCCGAGCCCGACTGGTCCGACCTGGACCCCGAAGGGCGGGCCTTCGCCTATCACGCCAGCGACTGGGCGCGGCTGGCGATCACCTTCGCCGAGACGGGCGAGCTGATCCATCCGCGGCTGGAGCGCCGCGAGCGGACCCTGCGCGAACTGCCCGACCTGCCGCTCGCCTATGCCGACGCCGGGCCGATGCTGGCCGAGCCGATGCTGTATCCCGTGGACGAGGGCTATCAGGAGCCCGAGGCGCCGCCCGAGCCCTCCGGCGCGGCGGGAGGGCGGTCGCGGCGGGCGCGGCGCCCCGGCGGCGGCTGAGCGTGGGGCGGATCGTCTATCTCGCGCCCCATGCGAACGCCCTGACCGGCGGGACCAAGATCATCTACCGCCACGTGGAGACCCTGGTGTCGCTGGGCTACGAGGCGGTGGTGCGCAAGCCCGCCGGGGTTCCGGCCGCGAGCTGGTTCCGGCACGCCGCGCCGGTGGAGGATGGGACGCGTCCGCTGGCGGACGACGACATCCTGGTGTTGCCCGAGGACTCGGCCGAGGCCTTCCGCCGCACGGCGGACCTGCCGAACCGCAAGGTCGTGTTCTGCCAGAACCCCTACGCCCTGGCCGGCGGCCAGGGGCTGGGGACGCTGGAGCCCGAGATCGCCGGGCGCTTCCGCACCTTCCTGGCCTGCAGCCTCGGAATGGCGGGCTTCATCGCGCGCTATTTTCCGTACGACACCATTTCGGTGGCGCCGGCGTTCGCGGACGAGCGCGTCTTCCGACCGGGAGAGAAGGCGCGGGTGATCGCCTGCATGCCCCGAAAGCGCCCGGCCGAGCTGACCGTGATCCGCGGACTGTTCGACCGCATTCACCCCGGGGCCGCGGGCTGGGCGTGGCGGCTGCTGGAGACCGCCACCGAGGAGGAGGCGGCCGCCGCGCTTGGCGGGGCGTCGGTGTTCCTCAGCCTGGCCCGGCTGGAGGCCTCCAGCCTGACGATCCTGGAGGCGATGGCCAGCGGCTGCCTGGTCGCGGGGTTCACCGGCATCGGCCCGCGCGAGTACACGGGGCCCACGAACGGCCTTTGGGTCGACGAGGACGACTGCGAGGCGGCGGCCCACGCCCTGGCCCGCGCCGCCGCCATGGCCGAGGCCGCCGGCGGCGAGGCGGCGCTGCTGCGGCATGGGGCCCTGGCCACCGCGGCCCAGTGGTCGCACGCCCATTTCACCCGGGCGCTGCTGGGATTCTGGCGCGACGAGATGGGCGTGACCGCCTGACGCTTTGCAAATCGCGCAGTCGCGGGTAAAAGCCCGCGTCCCCGGACAGGAGCCGCCTTAGCTCAGCCGGTAGAGCGGCGCATTCGTAATGCGTAGGTCAGGTGTTCGAGTCACCTAGGCGGCACCATTCCCTTCCCCACATCGACCGATCCTGCGCGCGGCCGCGCGGTGACGGCGCGCGCCGTCAGGCCGGGGTTGCGAAGTCGGTGGCGGCGAGGCGGGCGCGGTAGGTGTCGCGCGCGGCCTTGAACAGCTCGAACGGGAAGTGAATCGAGACGCCCTCCAGCGTCGCCGCCAGCATCTCCAGGTGGGCTTCCCAGCCGGCGGCCGAGCGGCCGACGTCCTCGTCGGCGGGGACGGTGACGCGCAGGGTCAGGCGGCAGCCGTCGCCGGCGGGCTCGACCAGCCAGCGCACGGGCCGCGGCGGATCGCCCGGGCCGCCCCAGGAATATTCCAGCAGGCGGCCGTCGGCGAAGGCGGTGACCTTGGAATCGACCGAGATGCCGCTGTCCTGGAACGCCAGCTTCGCCGCGCCGCCCTGGCGCAGCTCGATCTCGCCCGGCGCCAGCCATTGCGGCAGCAGCGCCGGATCGGTGAGGGCGCGCCAGACCTCGGCGGCCGTGTGGTCGTCGAACCGGCGCTCGAACGCGGCGCTCATCGTGCCGTCGACGCGGCTGAAGGTGGCCGTGCAGGCAGGCGTGGCGGTCATGCGGTCTCCTCCGGGTCGCCGGAGGCTGGCCCGCGCCCGGCCCGGCAGCCTTGACCTCGGTCAAACGCGCCGGTGCGGGCGACCCCGGATCAGGCCGCCAGGCTGGGCCGGGTCATCACCTGGGCCTGGAAGAGGTAGCCGCCGCCGCGCAGGGTCTTGATCAGCTCGCCGGCGCCGTCGCAGGCCGAGAGGGTGCGGCGCAGGCGCGCGATCCGGGCGTCGATCGAGCGGCCGCCGGCCGCGCCGCCGTCGCCGCCGTGCAGCTGGGCCACCAGGGCGTCGC
>JBKOYY010000120.1:0-6723 GCA_046725615.1 Pseudomonadota bacterium | reverse complement strand
GCCGGCGGAGCAGCCGCGGCATCGGCGGCCGGGGCGGCGGCGGCGTCGGCGGCGGGCGCCTCGGCGGCCGGAGCCTCTTCCTTCTTCTGGCAAGCGGCGAGGCTCAGGGCCAGAACGCCGGCGGTGGCAACGGTCAGGATGCGAAGCTTCATCTGAAATGGCTCCCCTTGGGGTGAATCCCCACACAGGCGAGCGTACACAACTTCGTGCGATCTCAAAGTCGTGATCACGGGGTCACCTAGAAAACCTCTCGCCGACGCGGGCGCGAACACATTAGGGAACGTCGGCATGTTCGGGGTCTGAGGAGAGGTTGCATGGCCAAGCGGGTGACAAAGGCGGTTTTGCCGGTGGCGGGGCTGGGCACCCGCGTGTTGCCGGGGGCCAAGACCACGCCGAAGAACCTGCTGAACGTCGTGGACCGGCCGATCCTGTCCTACATCGTCGAGGAGGCCCGGGCCGCCGGCATCGAGCACTTCGTGTTCATTGTCGGCCGCGGCCAGGGCGCCATCGAGGACTATTTCGACAAGATCCCCGAGATCGAGCAGGCGCTGGAGGCCAAGGGCAAGGTCGACATCCTGGCCGATGTCCGGCGCGACCTGCCTGAGCCGGGCGAGATGAGCTTCATCCGCCAGATGGCGCCGCTGGGCCTCGGCCACGCGGTCTGGTGCGCCCGCCACGTGATCGGCGACGAGCCCTTCGCCGTCGTGCTGCCCGACATGCTGATGATGGCGAACCCGCCGGCCCTCAGCCAGGCGGTGGCGGCCTACGAGAAGGTCGGCGGCAACATCGTCGTGGTCGAGCCCGTCCCCGAGGGCCAGGCGCACAAGTACGGGATCGTCGCGCTCGATGGCCGGGACGGACGCCTCAACCGCATGACCGGCATGGTCGAGAAGCCCGCGCCGGGAACCGAGCCCTCGAACCTCTTCATCTCGGGCCGCTACATCCTGCAGCCCGAGATCTTCAAGATCCTGGAGACCCAGGAGCGTGGCGCCGGCGGCGAGATCCAGCTGACCGACGGGATGGCCCACCTGATGAAGGTGCAGGACTTCCACGCCCTGGAATACGATGGCGACACCTACGACTGCGGCGACAAGATCGGTCTGCTGAGGGCTAACGTCGCCTTCGCCCTCGCCCGGCCCGACCTGGCCGACGAGGCCCGCCAGGCGATCCGGGAGCTGCTGTAGGTCGCCGCAATGCGGCTGTTCGTCTTCGGTTACGGGTTCTCGGGACAAGCGCTGGCGCGGCGGCTGGCGCGCCAGGGCTGGACGTTTGCAGCGAGCTACCGCAGTCCGCAGACCCGCGCCGAGATCGAGGCCGACGGGGGCCGACCGGTCGACCTGGCCGATCGCGCAGCGCTGGTCTCCGCCCTGCGCGAGACGCAGGCGCTGCTGCTGACGGCGCCGCCGGGCGCGGACGGCTGCCCCGGGCTGGAGGCCCTGGTGGGTCCGATGGCCGAGGCCGGCGCCTTTCCCGACTGGACGGGCTATCTCTCCACCACCGGGGTCTACGGCGACCGCCGCGGCGGCTGGGTGACTGAGACGAGCCGCCTGGCCGCCCAGTCCGTGGAGGGCGCGCGCCGGGTCCGCGCCGAGCGCGACTGGCTGGAGGTCGGCCGCGGCATGGGCCTGACGGTCACCGTCTTTCGGCTGCCGGGGATCTATGGACCGGGCCGCTCGGCCTTCGACCGTCTGCGCGAAGGTCGCGCGCGCCGCATCATCGCGCCCGGGCAAGTGTTCTCGCGCATCCACGTGGACGACCTCGCAGGTGGGCTGGCGGCCTCGATCGCCCGGCCCCGCGCCGGGGGCATCTACAACCTCTGTGACGACGAGCCGGCGGCGAACAGCGAGGTCGTCGCCTATGCGGCTCGGCTGCTGGGGATGGCGCCGCCGCCCGAAGTCCGGCTGGAAGACGCCCGGCTGCCGCCCGCGGCGATGCGGTTCTACGCCGAGAGCAAGCGCGTCTCGAACGCCCGCGCCAAGGCCGAGCTGGGGTGGCGGCCGGGCTATCCCACCTATCGCGAAGGACTGAAGGCGATCCTGGCCGCCGGCGGCTAGGCCAGCTCGTCCACTGCGGCGATCAGGCGCGCGATGTCCTGCGGGCGGGACAGGCGATGGTCCCCGTCCCTGATGAGCGTGAAGACCACGTCGTCACCCTTAAGCGTGTTGGCCAGCTCCAGCGCATGGCGCCATGGCACATCCGGGTCGTCTCCACCCTGCAGTATCCGTACGGGCGCCTCGATCGGAATCGCCTCGCCACCCAGGATCGACCAGCGCGCGCCGTCCTCCAGCAGCGCCCGGGTGATCGGGTAGGGATCGCCATATTCGCTGGGCCGCAGCCAGACGCCGTCGGCGGCCAGGGCGGCGCGGCCCTCCGGCGGGATCTCGGGGCCCATCAGCTTTTCGGTGAAGTCCGGCGCCGGCGCGATCAGAACCATCCCCTTGATCCGCTCGGGCGCGGCCATGGCGGCGAGGCAGGCGATCCAGCCGCCCATGGAGGACCCCACCAGCACCAGGTCGCCCGCGGTGAGTTCCTCCAGCACCGCAAGAGCATCGTCCCGCCAGCGCGTGATCGTTCCCGCGGCGAAGTCGCCGGACGAGGCGCCGTGGCCGAGGTAGTCGAACCGCACATAGGCTCGCCCGCGCGCCTGCGCCCACTCGGCCAGCGCCTCGGCCTTCGTGCCGGTCATGTCCGACTTGAAGCCCCCCAGCCAGACCACCGTCGGGCCTGCGCCCTCGACCTTGCGCCACGCCAACTTCTCGCCATCTGGCCGCGGCAGGAAACCTTCGATCTCGCTCATGCGCGCCTCTTAGCAGTCGGGGCCAACTCAGTTTAGTAGAGGACGCGTGGATCTCCCCCCCGACTTCACCTTGCTGCAGGTCATCCCCGAGTTGGAGACCGGCGGCGCGGAGCAGAGCACGATCGACGTGGCGAGGGCCGTCGTCCGCGCGGGCGGGACGGCGCTGGTGGCCACGCGCGGCGGTCGCATGGTCTCGCGCCTGGAATCCGACGGCGGACGGCTGGCCCAGATGCCGGTGCAGACCAAGAACCCGCTGGTGATGCTGGGCAACGCCGCACGGCTCGTCGCCCTGATCCGCCAGGAGAAGGTGACGATCGTCCATGCCCGCAGCCGGGCGCCCGCCTTCTCGGCCCTTTGGGCGGCGCATGTGACGAACACGCCCTTCGTCGCCACCTACCACGGCGTCTACAAGGCGCAGTCGCGGCTGAAGCGCTGGTACAACGCCGTCATGACACGCGGCGACCTGGTGATCGCCAACTCCGACTACACCCGTGAACACGTTCTGTCCGAGCACCACGTCGACCCGGCAAAGCTCGTCACGATCCCTCGAGGCGTGGACTTCGACCGCTTCGATCCGGCCTTGGTCCCCGCCGACCGGGTGGAGGCGCTGCGGACGGCCTGGGGCATCGCGTCCGGCGATACCCGCACCCGCATCCTGCTGGCCGGACGTCTGACGCGCATCAAGGGACACCTGACCGTCGTCGAAGCGGCGCGGCGCATGGCGGCCGCGGGACGACGGGACTTCCTGATCCTGTTCGCCGGCGACGATCAGGGCCGTACCGGCTACGCCGCCGAGGTGCAGCGCGCCATCGACGACGCCGGACTGTCCGACTCCATCCGGATCGTGGGCCACTGCGACGACATGCCGGCCGCCTACCTGCTGGCGGACCTGGCGATCCTGCCGACCACCGTGCCCGAGAGCTTCGGACGCGCAGCCGTGGAGCCCCAGGCGATGGGCCGGCCGGTCATCGCCTCGAACCATGGCGGCGTGACCGAGACGGTGGTCGAGGGCCACACCGGCTGGCTGGCGCCGGTGGAGGACGCCGACGCCTGGGCCAAGGCGATGGCGCGCGCCATCGACCTGGGGCCCGTCAAGCGTCGGGAGATGGGCGAGGTCGGCCGTCGGCGCGCCCGCCAGCTCTATTCCGCCGACGCCATGTCCGCCCAGACCCTCGCCGCCTACCAACGGGTGCTGGAGGCCCGCCGCTGATGCCCCGCCACGTCGAGCGCATCCTGGTGATCAAGCTGTCGGCCCTGGGTGACTTCGTCCTCGCGCTACCGGCCATGCACCAGATCCGCCGGGCCCATCCCAAGGCGCACATCACCCTGCTCACCACGCCGCCCTTCGAGGCGCTGGCGAAGATCTGTCCCTATTTCAACGCGGTGGACACGGGCGGACGGCCGAACAGCTTCTCCGACTGGGTTGCGCTGCGACGGCGGATCAAGGCGGCGAACTACGACCGGGTCTACGATCTGCAAACCTCGGCCCACTCGAACCGCATCTTCCAGTCCCTGCGGCCCAGCCCGCCCCCGTGGTCGGGGATCGCCTTCGGCTGCTCCATGCCGCATCGGAACCCGCTCCGGAACGGGATGCACACGCTGGAGCGGCAGGCCGACCAACTCATGTACGCCGGCATCTGGCCGGACGCGCCGACCGAACCGGGCTCGGCCCCGCCGCCGGATCTTTCGTGGGTGATGAAGGCCGCCCCTCCCGAGCGTCCAGTCCCCGGCGCCAACAAGCCGCGGCCGTATGTGATGTTCGTGCCGGGCGGATCGGCCCACCGGCCGGAGAAGCGCTGGCCGGTCGAGAAATATTCCGAGCTGGCGCGGATCCTCTATGGCCGCGGGTTCGACATCGTGATCATCGGCGGGCCGCCGGAGACTGACCTCGCCCACGCGATCCAGCGCAGCGTGCCGCGGGCCCGCGACCTGACCGGGCGGACCGATTTCGCCATGATCGCGCAGATGGGCGCCAAGGCGGCGCTGGCCGTCGGCAACGACACCGGCCCGCTGCATCTGGCGGCGGCGGGCGGCGCGCCCACGATCGTATTGTTCTCGAAGGCGTCCGACCCGGCCCTGTCGGCGCCGCGCGGCCGGGTGGCCATCCTGCGGGCCGAGAACCTGGCCGACCTGCCTGTGGCGCAAGTGGCGCAGGCGGCGAACTCATTGGCTCCGCCCGTCGGCGCGCCTTGATACGAACGGGCGCCCGCGTCATATACTGAGGGCGATGACCGGAGCGCCTCGCGCGCTCCGGCGTTTTCGCGTTTCAACAGCCTAGGAGCCCTGCCTATTCGCCGCCCCATGCAAGCGCCGCCCGTCAAGGAAGGGCCGCGCATGAACGAAGATATCCGCGTCCCTCGCGTCCTCCTCATCGACCAGCACGGTGAGAAGCAAGGCGTGATGCCGACCTCCGCCGCCATCGAAGCCGCCGAAGAGGCCGGCCTCGATCTCGTGGAAATCGTGCCGAACGCGGATCCGCCCGTCTGTAAGATCCTGGACTACGGCAAGTTCAAGTTCCAGGAGCAGAAGAAGAAGAACGAGGCGCGTAAGCGGCAGAAGGTGGTGGAGATCAAGGAGATCAAGCTCCGCCCCAACATCGACTCGCACGACTACGAGACCAAGGCGAAGTCGATGCACCGCTTCTTCGAGGAAGGCGACAAGGTGAAGATCACCCTGCGCTTCCGCGGCCGCGAGCTGGCCCACCCGGAGCTGGGCATGAAGCTGCTCCAGAAGGTGAAGGCCGACTTCGAGCCCGTCGCCAAGGTCGAGTACGAGCCCCGCATGGAGGGCCGCCAGATGATCATGATCCTGGCGCCCCGCTGAGCCTGGCGAAGGTGAGCCTGGCGAAATCCGGAATTCTGGGAGCGGCCGTCCTCTGGGCGGCCGCTTTCGCATTTCCGGCGTCGGCGGCCGACGACAAGGACCCGGCGAACGACCCCTATCCACCGTTCCGGATCGGCGAGGGGCTCTATTACGTGGGCGCCGCGGACTACGCCGCCTATCTGGTCGTCACGCCTGCCGGGCTGGTCGTGCTGGACGGCGGCGACGCTGAGACCGGCCGGCAGGTCGTGGCCAACATCCGAGCCCTGGGCTTCGATCCGGCGCGGGTGAAGATCCTCCTCAACAGCCACCAACACTTCGACCACGCCGCGGGCCTCGCCGAGATCAAGCGCGCCGCGCCCGGCGCGAAGCTGTACGCGAGCGCCGCCGACGGTCCGGTGATCGCCGCGGGCGGCCGGGGCGATCCCTTCCTGAAGGGCGAACGCTTCCAGTACGAGCCGGTGAAGCCGGACGTGATCCTGAAGGACGGCCAGCAGGTCAGCCTGGGCGGCTGGACGCTCACCGCCCACGTCACCGGCGGGCACACCGCCGGCTGCACCACCTGGACCTTCCCTGTGACCGTGGCCGGCAGGGTGCGGCAGGCGATGGTCCACTGCTCGGCCACCGTCCTCCCGGGCTACCGCATCGGGAAAGTCGAGACCTATCCCGGCATCACCGCGGCGTTCGAGAAGAGCTTCACCACCTGGAAGCGCCTGCCCTGCGAAGTGTTCCTGGCCTCGCACGGCCGCTTCTTCGGCATGGACGCCAAGCGCAAGGCCCTGGACGCCGGCAAGGCCGACGCCTTCGTCGACCCGGACGGCTGCCGGACCTTCATCGACCGCACCGAAGCGGCGTTCCGCACCGAAATGAAGCGGCAGAACCCCTAAGGCGGCGCCCACGCACGCTCCACTGTGGCGCGAGCCCCACGCAGCGGGCGGATCGACCACACCGCGCTTTCGAAGGCTTGCCCAGGTCGGCGAGCGCTCCTAACACCGTTCACATGTCCACCTCACCGCCGCGGGAGGCGACGCCGCCGCCGTGGGCGGCGCTGTCCCTCATCTGTCTCTTATACACATCTGACGCTGCCGACGACTGGCTCGTGGGGG
>JBKOYY010000111.1:0-6478 GCA_046725615.1 Pseudomonadota bacterium | reverse complement strand
AACCGAGGTCACCAGCGCCGGCCGACCCAGTTCGCGCGCGGCGTCTCGGGCCTCGGCGACGGTCGTGATCTCTCGGCCGGTGAGGAATCCCAGCTCCCAAAGATTGGGAGTGATCCAGTCGGCCTGGGGTACGAGCCGGCGAGCGACGGCGTCGGCCACCTCGGGCCGGACATAGAGGCCATTGGGCGTATCGCCGAGGATCGGGTCGACCAGCACCAGCGGCCGGGGCCCGAGGGCGTTCGCCCGGCCGGCGCTCCGCACCCGTTCGATCACGCCCGCTGTGATTTCCACCTGCTCGGCGCTGGAGAAATGGCCGGTGAGGATCAGGTCCAGGAGGCCGAAGATGGCGTCGGCCTCGATGTCGCCCAGCATGCGCCGGAATACGTCCGGAGAGGTGGCTTCGCCCCGCGCGCCCTTGGCCGGGGTGCGTCCGAACATGGCGGTCGGCGCCAGCACCGGGTCGATCTTGTGCGCGGCCAGCACATACTGCTGCGCCGCCCCGCCGATCCGCGAGGCCGCCACGAACGAGGAGAGGATCAGGGCGAGCGCCACGGCGACGGCCCTAGCCCAGGCTTTGCGGGTAGACCAGCGTTATTCTACCAAGAATGGTGAACGCGGCCTCGCTTGCCGATTTCAGGTTGTGTCCCGTCGACCGGTCGCGCGCACCTTGCAGATGCGAAAACGCCGCCGGGGAGCAAGTCCCCGACGGCGCCTCGTTCGTCCCTGGAGAGGGCGATCAGTAGCGGTAGTGCTCGGGCTTGAACGGGCCCTGCGGCTTCACGCCGATGTAGGCGGCCTGTTCGTCCGACAGCTTGGTCAGCTGGGCGCCCAGCTTCTCGAGGTGGAGCATCGCCACCTTCTCGTCGAGGTGCTTGGGCAGGGTGTAGACCTTGGTCTCGTACTTGGCGCCATTCTGCCAGAGCTCGATCTGGGCGAGGGTCTGGTTGGTGAACGAGGCGCTCATCACGAAGCTCGGGTGGCCGGTGGCGTTGCCGAGGTTCACCAGGCGGCCTTCCGACAGCACGATGATCTTCTTGCCGTCCGGGAATTCCACGTGGTGGACCTGCGGCTTGATCTCGTCCCACTTGAAGTTGCGCAGGCCGGCGATCTGGATCTCAGAATCGAAGTGGCCGATGTTGCAGACGATGGCGTTGTTCTTCATCGCCCGCATGTGGTCGACCGTCAGGACGTCCTTGTTGCCAGTGGCGGTGCAGAAGATGTCGCCCTTGTCGGCGGCATATTCCATCGTCACGACCTCATAGCCTTCCATGGCCGCCTGCAGGGCGCAGATCGGGTCCACTTCGGTGACCATGACGCGGGCGCCGCCGTTGCGGAGCGAGGCGGCCGAGCCCTTGCCCACGTCGCCGTAGCCGAGGACCACGGCGACCTTGCCGGCCAGCATCACGTCGGTGCCGCGGCGGATGGCGTCCACCAGGCTCTCACGGCAGCCGTAGAGGTTGTCGAACTTCGACTTGGTCACGCTGTCGTTGACGTTGATGGCGGGGAACGGCAGCTCGCCGCGCTCGGCCATCTGGTACAGGCGGTGCACGCCCGTGGTGGTCTCTTCCGACACGCCCTTGATGGACTGGCGGATCGCCGAATAGAAGCCCGGCTTGTCCTTGAGGTACCGCTTCATCACGGTGAAGAGGGCTTCCTCTTCCTCGTTGGTCGGATTCTCGAGCAGGCTCGGATCCTTCTCCGCCTTCGGACCCAGCACGCAGAGCAGGGTCGCGTCGCCGCCGTCGTCCAGGATCATGTTCGGGTAGCCGCCGTCGTGCCACTCGAAGATCTTGTGGGCGTACTCCCAGTATTCCACCAGCGTCTCGCCCTTGATGGCGAACACCGGGGTCCCCTTGGCGGCGATCGCCGCGGCGGCATGGTCCTGGGTCGAGAAGATGTTGCACGAGGCCCAGCGGACCTCCGCGCCCAGGGCTTGCAGCGTCTCGATCAGCACCGCGGTCTGGATCGTCATGTGCAGCGAGCCGGCGATCCTGGCGCCCTTCAGGGGCTGCGCCTTGCCGTACTCGGCGCGGGTCGCCATCAGACCGGGCATCTCGGTCTCGGCGATCTCGATTTCCTTGCGGCCCCAGTCGGCGAGCGACAGGTCCTTCACCACATAGTCGGTCATCTTAAGTCCTGATGTCGGGAATCCGTTGCCCGCCCTATAGCGGCGCGACCCCTCTCTATCAACAGAGATATAAGGAAATCTTTATGTGAGTGGCGTTGCCCGCCGTTGGGTGACGGGGGTATCCGGGCGCTCCCCCGATGCGGAGCTTCCCCCCGATGAACGCCCCTCTGCTTCCCCTGGGCCGCCAGGCCGACCCCAACTTCGCCCAGCCGCGCCACGACTGGACGCTGGACGAGATCGAGGCGCTCTTCGAGCTGCCGTTCACCGAGCTGGTGTTCCGCGCGGCCGAGGTCCACCGCTGCTGGTTCGACCCCACCGAACTGCAGCTTTCGCAGCTCCTGTCCGTGAAGACCGGCGGCTGTCCCGAGGATTGCGGCTATTGCAGCCAGTCCCAGCATTTCAAGACCGCCACCAAGGCCTCGAAGCTGCTGGACGCCGACACCGTCATTGCCGCCGCGATGGAAGCCAAGGCCGGCGGCGCGCAGCGCTTCTGCATGGGCGCGGCCTGGCGCGACCTCAAGGACCGCGACCTGCCGAAGGTGGCGGCGATGATTTCGGGCGTGAAGGCGCTCGGCCTGGAGACCTGCGCCACGCTCGGGATGCTGACCCCCGACCAGGCGAAGTCGCTGAAGGCGGCGGGCCTGGACTACTACAACCACAACCTCGACACCGGCCCGGACTACTACGACAAGGTCGTCACCACCCGGACCTACCAGGACCGGCTCGACACGCTGGCCGCCGTGCGCGACGCCGGCATGAACACCTGCTGCGGCGGCATCGTCGGCATGGGTGAGACGCGCCGCGACCGCGCCGGCCTGCTTCACCAGCTGGCCACCCTGCCGGCCCACCCGGACAGCCTGCCGATCAACGACCTGATGCCGATCCCGGGCACGCCGCTGGGCGAGAGCCAGGCCGTCGATCCGCTGGAGTTCGTTCGGATGATCGCCGTCGCCAGGATCGTGTGTCCGAAGTCGATGGTCCGCATCGCCGCCGGCCGCGAGCACATGAGCCGGGAGCTGCAGTCGCTCTGCTTCCTCGCGGGCGCCAACTCCATCTTCGTCGGCGCCCGCCTGCTCACCACCGACAACCCGGGCCGGGACAACGACGACGCCCTGCTGGCGGACCTGAAGATGAAACCGATGGGGCCGCGCCGGGAGGCCTGACCGTCGCGCGCCGCCCGCCGGTTGTCGACCCGAGCCTAGCCTCGCCGTCCTTTGGTCCCTATCTGGGGAGCTGCGAGGGAGGGCGCGTGCAGCCGATCATCACCATCGAGGGTCTGTCGAAGACCTATGCCGGCGGGTTCCAGGCGCTGAAGGGCGTCGACCTCAGCATCAACCGCGGCGAGATCTTCGCCCTGCTGGGCCCGAACGGCGCCGGCAAGACCACGATGATCGGCATCGTCTGCGGCCTCGTGCGGGCCAGCGGCGGGCGCGTGATGGCCGACGGCCATGACATCCAGAAGGACTTCCGCGCCGCGCGGGCCAAGATCGGCCTCGTTCCGCAGGAGATCTCCACGGACGCCTTCGAGACCGTCTGGGACACGATGACGTTCAGCCGCGGCCTGTTCGGCAAGCCGCGGGACGACGCCCATCTGGAAAAGGTCCTGAAGTCCCTCAGCCTCTGGGACAAGAAGGACGCCAAGATCATGGCGCTGTCCGGCGGCATGAAGCGGCGGGTGATGATCGCCAAGGCGCTGAGCCACGAGCCGTCGATCCTGTTCCTCGACGAGCCGACCGCCGGTGTCGACGTCGAGCTGCGTCGCGACATGTGGGAGCTGGTCCGCCAGCTCCGGGACAGCGGCGTCACCATCATCCTGACCACCCACTACATCGAGGAAGCCGAGGAGATGGCCGACCGCATCGGCGTGATCTCCCGGGGCGAGCTGATCCTGGTCGAGGACAAGGACGTGCTCATGCGCAAGCTGGGCAAGAAGCAGCTCACCCTGCACCTGCAAGAGCCGCTGGCCGCCGTGCCGCCGGGGCTGGAGGCCTACCAGCTCGAGCTGGCCAACGGCGGCGCCGACCTCGTCTACGCCTTCGACGCCCAGGCCGAGTCCACCGGCATCGCCGACCTCCTGAAGCGCCTGACCGAGCGCGGGATCGACTTCAAGGACCTCCGGACCCAGGAGAGCAGTCTGGAAGACATCTTCGTCAGCCTGGTGAAGGGCGCGCGCCAATGAACGTCCACGCCGTCCGCGCCATCTATCGGTTCGAGATGAACCGCTGGCTGCGCACCATCGTCCAAAGCGTCGCCGCCCCGGTGATCACCACCTCGCTCTACTTCATCGTCTTCGGGGCGGCGATCGGCAGCCGGATGCCGCAGATCGACGGGGTCAGCTACGGCGCCTTCATCGTGCCCGGCCTGCTGATGCTCTCGATCCTCACGGAGAGCATCTCGAACGGCTCGTTCGGCATCTACATGCCGAAGTTCGCCGGCACGATCTACGAAGTGCTCTCCGCGCCGATCTCGGCCGCCGAGACCGTGCTGGGCTACGTCGGCGCGGCGGCGACCAAGTCGATGATCCTCGGCCTGATCATCCTCGCCACCGCCCGCATCTTCGTCCCCTACGAGATCCAACACCCCTTCGTGATGCTGGCGTTCCTGGCGCTGACCTCGGTGACCTTCAGCCTGTTCGGCTTCCTGACCGGCATCTGGGCCGACGGCTGGGAGAAGCTGTCGATCATCCCCATGCTGGTGATCACGCCGCTGACCTTCCTGGGCGGCAGCTTCTATTCGATCGAGATGCTGCCCGGCGTCTGGAAGACGATCGCCCTGTTCAACCCGGTGGTCTATCTGGTCAGCGGCTTCCGCTGGAGCTTCTACGGGGTGTCGGACGTGAGCGTGGGGGTCAGCCTCGCCGCCACGCTCGGCGTGCTGGCGATCTGCCTCGGGGCGGTGACCTGGATCTTCCGGACGGGCTGGCGGCTGAAGACCTAGCGTCCCGCGGAACTACTCGTCCTCGTCGAAGCGGCGCTGGACAAGGTCGGTCAGCGCCGTCACCGCCTCCTCCGCCTGGTCGCCTTCGGCGGCGATCTCGATGCAGCAGCCGGGCGCGGCGGCCAGCATCATCAGGCCCATGATCGACCGGGCGTCCACCGTCTGGCCGTCCTTGGAGACGGTCACCTCGGCGTCGTAGGCGGCGGCGAGCTTGACGAACTTCGCCGAGGCGCGCGCGTGCAGGCCCCGCTTGTTCACGATCTCGACGGTGCGGTTGGCGGCTTCGCTCAGCTCACTTCTCTCCGGCCAGGACGTAGGAGGCCACGGAGATGTACTTTCGCCCGGCTTCCTGCGCCGCCGCAACTGCATCTTCGAGGCTGCAGCGGGTCCGCACGGAGGCGAGCTTGATGAGCATGGGCAGGTTCAGGCCCGCGATCACCTCGGCGCGGGTCTGTTCCATCACCGAGATCGCGAGGTTGGACGGTGTGCCGCCGAACATGTCGGTGAGGAGGATGACCCCCGTACCGCCTTCGACGCGGCCACAGGCGGCCAGGATGTCCTGGCGGCGTCGTTCCATGTCGTCCTCGGGCCCGATGCAGATGGCCTCGACGGCCGCCTGGGGCCCGACCACGTGCTCCATGGCGGAGACGAACTCTTGCGCGAGCCGGCCGTGCGTGACGATCACAAGGCCGATCATGCCTGACAATCCAAGGGTATCCCCACCCGTGCCGGCGCCCGGAGAGGGGCGCGAGCGGAGCTAAATACGCCTCTTGTGCGCCGCGTCAAAGACCTCCAGCGCGCGGCCGAGTTTCGCAGGCGCCGAGATTTCAAAGGGTTCTGCCGCCAGAAGTGGAATGGGCACGCCCAGGACCGCCTCGGTTGTGTGGTCCGGGATCCGCTCGGGCGCGCCCAGTCGGACGAGCAGGGCGACCTCGCAGAACGGGACCGGCTCCACCGTCACCACGTCCAGGCCCCGCACCTCGATGAGCCCGCGAAGCGTGTCGGGCGCCCGGCCGTACAGCCGGCCCTCCGACGCCCAGAGGACGACCCGGTCGTCGGCCACCAGGCGGAAGCCTTGCCCGAGGGCCCGCAGCGCCAGGTCGCTCTTGCCCGAGCCGGAAGGTCCCTGGATCAGCACGCCGCGCCATGTCCCGGCCAGCCGTCGGGCGATGAGCCCCGCGTGGACGATCATGCGCCGGTCGCCGGCAGGGTGAGGGTGAACAGCGCTCCCAGGATCTTCCCGCCCTCGCCGGTGCGGTTCTCGGCCCGCAGCGTCCCGCCGTGCGCCTGCGCGATCTGGCGGGCGATGGAGAGGCCCAGCCCCGAATTGCCGCCGAACGCCGCGCCCTTGGGGCGGGACGTGTAGAAGCGCTCGAACACGGTCTCGAGGTTCTCGGGTGGGATGCCCGGACC
>JBKOYY010000070.1:0-44821 GCA_046725615.1 Pseudomonadota bacterium | reverse complement strand
GGCTGTGCGTGCTCGATCCCTCGGCGGTGGCCGACACCGAGCGCCGGGCGCTGGAGGCGGTGTTCCTGAACCAGCTGTTCCCGGTGCTGACGCCTCTGGCGATCGACCCGGCCCATCCCTTCCCGTTCATCCCGAACCTCGCCTTCTCACTGGTCCTGAAGATCCGCCGTCTCGACGACGGCCGACAGCTCTATGCCCTCGCGCCCCTGCCCGCCCAGGTGGCCCGGTTCTGGGATGTCGCGCCCGGTCGGCCGTCCACGCGCCGCAGGACCCAGCGCCGGGTGATCTCACTCGAGAGCATGGTCACCCTCTTCCTCGACCACCTCTTCCCCGGCTGCGAGATCGAGCAGCAGGGTGTCTTCCGCCTTATCCGGGACTCGGACGTCGAGATCGAGGAAGAGGCGGAGGACCTGGTCCGTGAATTCGAGGCGCGCCTGAAGCAGCGCCGGCTGGGCTCGGTGGTGCGCATCGAGATCGAAGACGACATGCCGGAGGAACTGCGGGCCTTCATCCTGCAGAGCCTGGGCGTCCAGCCCGAGGACGTGATCGTGTTCGATGGTCTGCTCGGGCTCGACGAGCTTACCCAATTGATCCCGTCGGACCGACCGGATCTCAAGTTCAAGCCGTTCGAGCCCCGGTTCCCCGAGCGGATTCGCGATCACGGCGGCGACTGCTTTGCCGCCATCCGTGAGAAGGACATCCTGGTCCACCACCCGTTCGAGAGCTTCGACGTGGTCGTCCAGTTCCTGCGCCAGGCCGCGCGCGATCCGAACGTGCTCGCGATCAAGCAGACACTGTATCGGACCTCGAAGGACAGCCCGATCGTCGCCGCGCTGATCGAGGCGGCCGAGAATGGCAAGAACGTGACGGCGGTCATCGAGATCAAGGCGCGGTTCGACGAGGAAGCCAATCTCAAATGGGCCCGAGACCTCGAACGGGCCGGCGTCCACGTCGTCTACGGATTCATCGAATACAAGACCCACGCCAAGCTGTCGGTCGTGGTTCGCAAGGAGGGTGAACAGCTCCGCAGCTACTGCCACTTCGGCACCGGCAACTATCACCCGATCACGGCGCGCATCTACACCGACCTGTCCTTGTTCACGACCGAGCCCCCGTTCGGGCGCGACGCGGCCAAGCTGTTCAACTACGTCACCGGCTACGCCCAGCCGGTTGGCCTCGAGCGGCTCTCGTTCTCGCCCATCACGCTGAAGCGGGACTTGATCCGGCTGATCGGCCAGGAGGCGGCGAACGCCGCCGCCGGCAAGCCCGCCGGCATCTGGGCCAAGATGAACTCACTGGTGGATCCCGAGATCATCGACGCCCTCTACGCGGCGAGCCAGGCCGGCGTCGCCGTCGACCTCGTCATCCGCGGCATCTGCTGCCTGCGCCCCGGAATGCCCGGGCTATCCGAGAATATCCGGGTCAAGTCGATCGTCGGGCGCTTCCTCGAACACGGCCGCATCGTCGCGTTCGCCAACGGTCACCCGATGCCGTCACAACATGCGCGGGTCTTCATGTCGTCGGCCGACTGGATGCCGCGCAACCTCGACCGCCGGGTCGAAGTCATGACGCCGATCCAGAACCCAACCGTGCACCAGCAGGTGCTCCAGCAGATCATGCTCGCCAACCTGAAGGACGAGGCGCAGAGCTGGACCCTGGACGCCGACGGCCGCTATAGGCGTGACCCTGCCTGGGACCACCCGAACGCCTTTTCGGCGCACGAGTATTTCATGACTAATCCCAGTCTCTCCGGTCGCGGGCAGAAGGTGAAGGACATGCCGCGCGCGATCGAAAATGTGGCCTCGCGGGGATAGCCTCATTCGCCCGGAAGGGCGGCAGGCGGCCGTCATCGACGTCGGCTCCAATTCCGTCCGCCTGGTGATCTACCGGGTCGACGGCCGTTCGCTGTGGACCATCTACAACGAGAAGGTCGTCGCGGGCCTGGGCAAGGACCTTCCGACGACCGGACGGCTCTCGGCCGAGGGGGTCGAAGCAGCCATCGGCGCGTTGAGACGGTTTCGCGCCGTCCTGGACGGCTGGAAGGCCGACGAGGTGACCACGGCCGCCACCGCCGCGGTCCGCGAGGCCGCCGACGGCCGGGCGTTCCTGAAGAGGGTGCACGACGAGACCGGACTCGAGATCCGCATCCTCAGCGGAGAGGAGGAGGCGCGCTACGCGGCCCTGGGCGTCCTCTGCGGCCAGCCGGACGCCGAGGGCGTGGTCGGCGATCTCGGGGGATCCAGCCTGGAGCTGGTGCGCCTGAATGGCATGGCTCAGATTGAGGGCGTGACCCTTCCGCTGGGCCCCTTCGCCCTCGGCGCGCCCAAGCCTCTCGCCGCCGACCGGGCCCGCCGCACGATCGATGACCACCTCGCCCCGCTCACCGGCCGCTACGGCAGTACCGAATTCCACGCCGTCGGAGGCGCCTGGCGAAATCTGGCGCTGCTGCACATGCAACTCGCCGACTATCCGCTGCACGTGGCCCACCAGTACGAAATCGCCCGCGCCGAGGCGCTCGACCTCGCCCGCTTCGTCCAGCGTCAGTCCCGTTCTTCGCTGGAGGGCATCGAGGGGCTGTCCAAGAAGCGCTATGACACCCTGCCCTATTCGGCTCTGGTCCTGGAGCGCCTGATCGAGCGCCTGGGGGTCCAGCGACTCGTCTTCTCGGCCTACGGCGTGCGCGAGGGGATGCTTCTGGAGGCGATGCCCCCGGAGGTGCGCCAGCTGGATCCGCTGATCGAGGGGTGCGAGGCGCTGACTGCCCAGCGCGGAATCACTCCCGCGCTCGGGCACACGCTCGAAGCCTGGCTCGGTCCGTTGTTCGAGCGCCTGCCGCCTGTGTTCGAGGGACGCGACGCGGTCCTCACCGCGGCCGCCTGTCGCTTGGCCGACCTCGGCGCGCGGCTGCACCCCGACCATCGCGCCGACCTCGCCTTCGATCAGGTGCTACGCGCGCCTTTGGCCGGGCTCGCCCACCCCGAGCGCGCCTTCCTCGCCTGCGTGGCCTTCTCCCGCCACTCCGCTGCTTCGCAGCCCCCGGGCGCAGCCGGCCTCACGCGGATCCTGTCGACCGAGCGTCGCCAGCGCGCCCGAGCTCTCGGCTCGGCCATTCGCCTCGGCTGCGACCTGTCCGGGCACAACCCACGCCTGCTGGAGAAATCGGGACTGACCGTCCGCGCCGACCGACTCGTCCTGTCGGTCCTGAGCGGCTGGGAAGACATGCTGCTCGGCGAGCAGTCTACCCGCCGCGCCCAGGCCCTCGCACAGGCACTGCGGCTGAAGCTGGATTTCGGTTGAGGAGGTGGGGGGCGGCGCACCGTCCCCCCTTCAGTTGGCCTTCGGCAGGACGCGGTCCGGGGCTGTGGACCAGAAGCCGGAGGGCGAAATGAAGAGGGCGGCGAACCGGTCACCCGGAACACCGCCCTCTGAAACAGATCCGTTGGGGGACCTGCGCCTTCGAGGCGGGAGCGCCGCTCCATCCCGCTGGTCGCCCAGCTGCACGTCGCGCCGTTTCCCGAGCCGCTTCCGCATCGAGGACCCCGGGTCACCCCGGAACCATCCGACCTGGAGAACCTCCCGCCCGCTCGCCTCCCGGTCACCCGGTCCGCCGCGCCGCAGTTCCTCTCGGCAACAGGAGGGTCTCGCAGCCTTCGCCGGTCGGCAATGGGCCGTCCGCGGCGGCCTGTGGAGCATCCGGGAAGAGCCCGGTGGGCGGATTGTGGACAACCGGGGGGCGGATCGGAAAAGTCGCGCCAGACCCGAGCCTTGGCCCTGTCCCCAGGAACGGCCCGTCAGTCGCCCTTCGCCTGCCGCGGCGCTCGGCGCACCTCGACCACGCGCACACGCGCGCCGTCCAGCACCAGCGCAAGCTCGCCCTTCTTGAGTTTCAGGGCGTCCTCCCCGAACGCCTCGCGCCGCCAGCCCTTCAGAGCGCCGACGTCGGCATCGTCGTCGTTGGCGATCTGTTCGAGGTCGGAAACGGTGGCGATCAGCTTGGAGGCCACGCCGGCCTCCTCGGCCCGGGCCTTCAGCAGCACCTTCAGCAGTTCCACCACGGCGCCCGCGGCCGGCGATGCCGGCTGGCGGCTGCGCTCGATCACCGGCGCGTAGCCCTCGGGATCCTTTAGCGCCTCGCGGATAGCGGTGATCAGGTCCGGCCCAAACCGGGAGCCGGAGAAGCCCTTCGGCACCGAGCGCAGCCGATCGAGGCCGTCGGCGTCGGTCGGGGCCTGGGTGGCGATCTCGTCGATCGCCTCGTCCTTCAGGATCCGCCCCCGCGGCTGGTCGCGCAGCTGGGCGGTGCGCTCGCGCCAGGCCGCCACGGCCCGATAGACCGCCAGGTACTTGGCCGTATGCCGCCGCGGACGCAGCCGCTTCCAGGCATTCTCCGGCTCGACGTCGTAGTTGGCCGCGTCGGTCAGGTCGGCCATCTCGTCGGTGACCCAGGCCAGGCGCCCTTCCCGCTCCAGCCGCTCGCGCAGCATCGGATAGAGCCGCGCCAGGTGCGTCACGTCGGCGATGGCGTAGGTAAGCTGGTTGTCCGTCAGCGGGCGGCGGGCCCAGTCGGTGAACCTCGAACTCTTGTCGAGCTCGATCTTGAGCATCTGGCGGACCAGGGCGTCATAAGCGATCTGTTCGCCGAATCCCGCCGCCATGCCGGCGATCTGGGTGTCGAACAGCGGCCGGGGCATGGCCTGCAGGTTGTTGAAGATTTCCACGTCCTGACGGGCGGCGTGGAACACCTTGAGCACCTTCGGGTCGCGCAGCACGGCCAGGAACGGCTCCAGGTCGATCCCGTCCGCCAGCGGATCGATGACCGCCTCGTCCGTCGGCGTCGCCGCCTGGATCAGGCACAGCTTCGGCCAGTAGGTCGTTTCGCGCATGAACTCGGTGTCCACCGCGACAAAAGGCTGCCCCTTGATCCGGTCGCAGAAAGCCGCGAGTTCCGCAGTGGTAGTGATCGGCGTCATAAATCAGCTATAGCCCCGCGCGCGGCCGACTCTGCAAGGCCGCAAGCGCGTCTCTCTGCACTCCAAGCCCGGGTTCGTAAATGTCCGAACGGCCAAACGGTCTCACCTACGCCCAGGCGGGGGTCTCCATCGACGCCGGCAATGAGCTGGTCGAACGCATCAAGCCGCTGGCGAAGTCGACCCGGCGCTCGGGCTCGGAGCCTTCGCTGGGCGGCTTCGGCGCCCTGTTCGACCTCAAGGCCGCCGGCTACGACGATCCCCTTCTCGTGACCACCACGGATGGGGTCGGCACCAAGCTGAAGGTGGCGATCGAGACCGGCATCCACGACACCGTCGGCATCGACCTCGTCGGCATGTGCGTCAATGACCTACTGGCTCAGGGCGCCGAGCCCCTGATGTTCCTCGACTACTACGCCACCGGGAAGCTTGACGTAGAAGCCGCCGCCGCGGTCGTCGCGGGCATCGCGGAGGGCTGCCGCCAGGCGGGCTGCGCGCTGGTGGGCGGCGAGACGGCCGAGATGCCCGGCATGTACGCTGAGGGGGATTACGACATGGCGGGGTTCTGTGTCGGGGCTGTCGACCGCGACAAGGTGATCCCGCGCCTCGGCGACCAGAAGCCCGGCGACGTCCTCGTGGGCCTGGCCTCCTCCGGCCCGCACTCCAACGGCTACTCGCTGATCCGCCGCATCGTTGAGCGGTCGGGCCTGGCCTGGGACGCGGCGGCGCCGTTCGCGCAGGGCAAGACCCTGGCCCAGGCGCTTCTGGAGCCGACTCGCATCTACATCCGATCCGTCCTGCCGCACCTGAAGGCCGGTCGCGTGAAGGGCCTGGCCCACATCACCGGTGGTGGCCTGATCGAGAATCCGCCCCGGGCGATCGCCGAAGGCCTCGTCCCGCGCTTCGACTGGAACGCCTGGGCCCTGCCCCCGGTCTTCCAGTGGCTCCAGGAGACGGGCGGCGTCGCCGAGCACGAGATGCGTCGCACCTTCAACTGCGGCGTCGGCCTTATGCTGATCGTGGACCCGGCCGACCTGCCGGACGTCCTCGAAGGCCTCATGCGCGCACAAGAAGAGGCGTTCGTGATCGGGGAGCTCGCCGCAGCCTGACCTTTCGGCCCGTGCGATGACGCTTCGCGTCTTCATGCGTTGGTGACGCGACCCTACATCGGGGTCGCCGAGGACCGCATGAAAGCCATACTCGCCCTTCCCCTGTTCCTGTGCCTGGCCGCGTGCACGACGCCGCACCGACCGGCCGGATTCCTGACCACCTATGACGGCCTCTCCGCTCGAGAAGGCACGGTGCGCGCCGACATCCGCGAGCGGCGCGACGACGTCGCCCTGGCCGCGGTCCGGCGGGTCGTGCTGGCGCCGACCGTGATCCTGCCCGACGCCAGGTCGAAGCTGGGCTGGCTTACCGAGCGCGAGCAGGCGCTGCTCCTGCGGGAGGTGGACGCTCAGCTCTGCTTCGAGGCGTCGGAGCGGTACGAACTCGTCACGGAGCGCCCCGACGCGAGCCTGCGGGCCGCTATCACACGCGTGGACGACACCCATCCAGCCGGATCCCTGGTCTCCGCCGCGGCGAACTTCTTCGTTCCAGGCCCCATCGGCGTACGTGCTCCCGGGTCGACGGGCGGCCTGGGCGCTGAGGCGGAACTGCTGGCGACCGACGGACGGCAGCTTGCCGCCATCACCTGGAACCGCAACGCCACCCCCATCGGGACGGACGACCCTTCGCTCAGCCGCATCGGCGACGCTCTTCA
The DNA here is from genome assembly GCA_046725615.1 of Pseudomonadota bacterium. GTDB lineage: Bacteria > Pseudomonadota > Alphaproteobacteria > Caulobacterales > Caulobacteraceae > Phenylobacterium. Next base: position 38,092 of record JBKOYY010000070.1, on the reverse strand, counting down.
GTTCGCGGAGCCGTTCGCCGATGACGCAGTGAAGGCGTTGAGCGCGAAGGGAATGAAGTCGCGCGACATTCCCAAACCCGATCCCTGCGCTCAGTTCGGGCCGCGGTTGCGCCCCGAGGGCTGGCTGACCAAGTTCGCCACCGGCCTCTATTTCCCGGAGGCGAGCGGAGCGAAGGAATCCAAGGAAGAGGTCCGAAAGTGACAGGAAAGTCTGGCCGCTTAGCCGTCATTGCGGCCGTGGTCTTCGCCATCGCCGCCCCGGCCTTGCAGATGTCCCTGGGTCTCGGCCTGTCTGCGTCCGAGTTCGCCGGCAACGGCGATGAGACGCTGCGCGCGGCCGGTTACGCCTTCTCCATCTGGAGCGTGATCTACCTCGGCCTGGTCGGCTACGCCGTCTGGCAGATCCTTCCCCGCAACGGCGATCGTCCCCTGCTCGACGCCCTCGCGTGGCCCGCCACGGTCGCCATTGCCGGCACCGGCGCCTGGATCATCGCCTCGGCCGCCGATGCGCGCTGGGCGACCATCGCCATCATCGCCGTCGCCGCCATTGTGCTGATCACAGGACTGGTCGCGGCCAGCCGCAAGGAACGCGGCGGGTTGGCCGATTGGCTGCTCGTCTGGTGGCCGTTGGGCCTCCTTGCCGGCTGGCTCACCATCGCCACGGCGCTCAACGTCCTGACCGTTCTCACGTCTGAAGGGATCATCGCGCCGGAGACCGCGCCGGTGGCCGCGGTGGCCGCCATCGTGCCGGTGGTGGCCGTCGCCCTGGCGGTGCTGCGCGCGACGCGCCTGGTGGCGTACGGCGTGCCCATCGCCTGGGGCCTGGTGGCCGTGTGGGTCGCCGAGAAGGCCGACAAGCCGACGATCGCCGCCATCGCCCTGGCGGCGGCCGTGGTGATCGGGCTGTTCGCCGCCTGGCTCACCCGGCCTAACGCAGCGACGCGTTGATCCGGTCGAGCGCCGCCTGGCCTGGCACCAGCTCGGCCTCGCCCAGCTGGTTGAGCGGCGTGTCCACGGTGCCGATCGCCTCGTGCAGGTCGCTCGCGTCCGGGTCCACGTACAGCAGACCGGTGACGACCTGGCCCCGCGCCTGCCGGGCCTGGAGGTAGCCCAGCGCCTGGGCGCGACTGTTGGGGTTGTAGAGTTCGTTCAGCTTGTGCAGCGACAGGATCGAGCCGTCGTGCTGCTGCACGCGCACCGTTTCGCCGGGCTTGTAGTCCACGTGGATCGGGTCGCGCGGGGTGATGACGTCCAGGCGGTTCACCGCCTCGTTGTGTTCGCGCACATAGTCGTAGCTCTTGGTCGAGCCGGCGTGATTGTTGAACTGGACGCAGGGGCTGACGCAGTCGATGAACGCCGCGCCCTTGTGCGCCAGTCCGGCCTTGATCAGCGGCACCAGCTGGGCCTTGTCGCCCGAGAAGCTGCGGCCGACGAAGGTGGCGCCCATCTGCAGCGCCAGGCTCACCATGTCGATGCCCGCGTCGTGGTTCACGACGCCCTTCTTCGACTTGGATCCCTTGTCCGAGGTCGCCGAGAACTGGCCCTTGGTCAGGCCATAAACACCGTTGTTTTCGACGATGTAGAGCATGTTTACGCCACGCCGGATGGCGTGGGCGAACTGGCCGAGGCCGATCGAAGCCGAGTCTCCGTCGCCCGAGACACCCAGGTAAATGAGGTCGCGGTTCGCGAGATTGGCGCCGGTCAGCACCGAGGGCATCCGCCCGTGGACGGTGTTGAAGCCATGGCTATTGCCGAGGAAGTAATCCGGCGTCTTCGACGAGCAGCCGATCCCCGAGAGCTTCGCCACGCGGTGTGGCGGCAGCTCCAGCTCGAAGCAGGCCTGTATGATCGCGGCCGAGATGCTGTCGTGACCACAGCCCGCGCAGAGCGTCGAGACCGAACCCTCGTAGTCGCGACGCGTGTAGCCGAGGCTGTTGGTGGGCAGCTTGGGGTGATGCAGCTGGGGCTTGAGGATGTAGGTCATTCCGCGGCCTCGATCTGGCCCAGCGCCATGGCCTGGGCCACGGCGCCCGCGATGAAGCGCGCGGTGATGGGCGTGCCGTCATAGTGGAGGATCGGGACCAGCTTGGCCGGGTCCACGTCGCCCTCGTTGACGATCAGGGTGCGCAGCTGGGCATCGCGGTTCTGTTCGACCACGAAGACGCGCTCGTGCGCGGCGATGAACTCGTAGACAAGGTCGGGGAACGGGAACGCCCGCACCTGCAGGGCGTCCAGCCGGCGGCCCTGGGCCTCCAGCATCTCCAGCGCCTCGTCCATCGCCGGGGTGGTCGACCCGAAGTAGATCACCCCGTCCTTGGTCTTGCCCTTGGCCGGCTTCAGCACCGGCTGCGGCACCAGCGTCTTGGCCGTGTCGAACTTGCGGAGCAGGCGCTCCATGTTGTCGACGTAGACCGCGCCCTCCTCGGAGTAGCGTGCGTAAGGGTTCCGCGAGGTGCCGCGGGTGAAGTAGCCGCCCTTTGTCGGGTGGGTGCCCGGATACGTCCTGTAGGGGATGCCGTCGCCGTCGACTTCCTTGTAGCGGCCGAAGTCGGCGCCGGCCTCGAGCATCTCGGCGGTCATCACCTTGCCGCGGTCCAGCCTGCGGCTGTCGTCCCAGGTGAACGGCTTGGTCAGCCACTCCTGCATGCCGATGTCGAGATCGAGCATGACGAAGACCGTCGTCTGCAGCCGGTCGGCCAGATCGAACGCCTGCGCCCCCATCTCGAAGCAGTCGCCCGGATCGGCCGGCAGCAGCATCACATGCTTGGTGTCCCCGTGGCCGGCGTAGGCCGCGGCGAGCAGGTCGGCCTGCTGGGTGCGCGTCGGCATGCCGGTGGACGGTCCGCCCCGCTGCACGTCGAAGATCACCGCCGGGATCTCTGCGAAGTAGCTAAGACCGATGAACTCCGTCATCAGCGACACGCCGGGTCCGGACGTAGCCGTGAACGCCCGGCAGCCGTTCCAGCCCGCCCCGACGACCATGCCGATCGAGGCGATTTCATCCTCGGCCTGGACGATGGCGTAGCGCGACTTTCCGCTCTCAGGATCTTCGCGCAAATCCTGACAATAGCTCATGAAAGCTTCTGCCAGTGAGGTCGAGGGCGTAATTGGGTACCAGGCGCACACCGTGGCCCCGCCGTAGACCGCGCCAAGGGCGGCGGCCTGGTTGCCCTCGACGTAGATCCGGTCGCCGACGCCGTCCGCCGGACGCACCTGCAGCGGTAGAGGCGCCAGGTGCTTGGTCACGTAGGCGTAGCCCATGTGCAAGGCTTCGACATTGGCCTTGATGAGCCGATCCTTGCCCGCGAAGTCCTCGGCCAGCAGGCTCTCGATGGCCGACGCCTCGATGCCAAGAAGCGCCGCCAAGGCCCCGACATAAATGGTGTTTTTGAAGAGTTGGCGTTCGCGCGGAAGCTCGTAGGCCTCATTGCACATCGCCGTCAGCGGCACCCCGATGACCGTGATGTCATCGCGGAACTTCGAGTCCGGCAGCGCCTTCGTGGAATCGTAGAACAGGAAGCCGCCGCTTTCGACCTCTGCCACGTCCCGGTCCCACGTCTGGGGATTCATGGCGACCATCAGGTCGACGCCGCCGCGCCGGCCCAGGTGGCCCGCCTCGGTGACGCGCACCTCGTACCAGGTCGGCAGGCCCTGGATGTTGGACGGGAAGATGTTCCGCGCCGCCACCGGCACGCCCATCCGCATGATCGACCGGGCGAACAGGCCGTTGGCGCTCGCGGAGCCCGAGCCGTTCACATTGGCGAACTTGACGACGAAGTCGTTGATCCGCGGCTTAGCCGCCTGGGCCTTCACCGAGTCAGGCATTTCGGCCCCGCGTGCGTCATCTCGAGGTAGAACTTCTGCATGTCCCAGGCGCCGGTCGGGCACCGTTCGGCGCAGAGGCCGCAGTGCAGGCAGACGTCCTCGTCCTTGGCCATCACCCGGCCGGTGGCGAGGCGTCCCGAGACGTAGAGGTCCTGAGTCAGGTTCTGCGACGGCGCCTTCAGGCGGCCCCGCAGGTCATCCTCCTCGCCGTCGTCGGTGAAGGTGATGCAGTCCATGGGGCAGATGTCGACGCATGCGTCGCACTCGATGCACAGCTTGTCCGTGAACACCGTCTGCACGTCGCAGTTCAGGCATCGCTGCGCCTCACCCAAGGCCAGCTCGCGGTCGAAGCCGAGTTCGACCTCCAGCCGGACGTCACGCAGGGCCTCGGCCTTCTCGCGCATGGGCACGCGGTAGCGCTGGTCGTTGGAGACGTCGTTGTCGTAGCTCCACTCGTGGATGCCCATCTTCTGGCTCACGAGGGTCACGCCGGGCCGGGGCCGCTCGGCCACGTCCTCACCGTGGCAGAATTTGTGGATCGAGACCGCCGCCTCGTGTCCGTGCGCCACGGCCCAGATGATGTTCTTCGGCCCGAAGGCCGCGTCGCCCCCGAAGAAGACATTGGGAAGCGTCGACTGGAAGGTGATCGGGTCGACGTTCGGCATGTGCCATTCGTCGAACTCCAGGCCGATGTCATCCTCGATCCAGGGGAAGGCGTTCTCCTGCCCCACCGCCACCAGGACGTCGTCGCACGGATAATGCTCGTCCGGCTCACCGGACGGGACGAGCCGCCGGCGGCCGCGCTCGTCGTATTCGGCCTTCACAACCTCGAACAGAACGCCGGTGAGCCGGCCGTCCTCGTGGGTGAAGGCCTTGGGCACGCGGTAGTTGATGATCGGGATGTCTTCGTGGATCGCGTCCTCCTTTTCCCAGGGGGACGCCTTCATCTCTTCGAAGCCGGACCGGACGATCACCTTCACGTCCTCGCCGCCCAGGCGGCGCGAGGTACGGCAGCAGTCCATGGCGGTGTTGCCGCCGCCCAGGACGATCACCCGCCGCCCGATCCGCTCGACGTGGCCGAACGAAACATTGGCCAGCCAGTCGATGCCGATGTGGATGTTGGCCGCAGCCTCGGCGCGCCCCGGGAGGTCCAGGTCGCGACCGCGGGGCGCACCCGAGCCGACGAACACCGCGTCGTAGCCTTCCGCCAGCAGCGCCTTCAGACTGTCGACGCGCTGTCCGAGGCGCACCTCGACCCCGCCAAGCCGCGTGACGTAGCCGACCTCTTCGTCGATCACTTCCTCGGGCAGCCGGAAGCGGGGGATCTGGCTACGGATGAACCCGCCAGCCTTGGCCTCGCCGTCGTATAGGACGAGATCGTAGCCGAGGGTGGCCAGGTCCCGCGCGACGGTCAGCGATGCAGGCCCGGCGCCGACCAGAGCCACGCGCTTGCCATTCCGCGCCGCGACAGGCTGGGGCATCCGGTCCAGCACGTCGCCCTTGTTGTCCGCCGCGACCCGCTTCAGGCGGCAGATCGCCACCGGCTCGTCCTCGACCCGGCCACGGCGGCAGGCTGGCTCACACGGACGGTCGCAGGTGCGCCCCAGAACGCCGGGGAACACGTTGGACTTCCAGTTGATCATGTAGGCGTCGGCGTACCGGCCGTCCGCAATCAGGCGGATATATTCTGGAACCGGCGTGTGAGCCGGACAGGCCCACTGGCAGTCTACGACCTTGTGAAAATAGTCGGACTCAAGCTCACGCGTGCGCTGCAAAACTCGCTTCCTTCCCGGGACGCTCTACTCCCGGGGCCTGGAAGACGAACCCTGCGCGCGGCAGAGAAGGCTCCGCGCCCCGACGCGGCGTTCATGCTCGAAAGGTACGACCGGTACGTTGGGGAAGCCAACCGATTCCTGATCGCAGTTCACCATTTCTACGATGCAACCGGCGGTGTCCTTGAACTCCCAGGACAGCGCGTCGGCATGAACTTTCCAACGTGACTGTGATCGCCCAGGCCCCGATTGCGCGAAAACGCCAGTTGGCGGATGTGACGGGTAAATGATACCTTAATCGACGGGAGAGGCCCCCGCCGCGCGGGGACACTGGGAGAAGCCTGCATGGACATGCCGACCGAACGCGTGCCCGAGTCCGCGTCCCCCTCATTCGACGATGTGGCGGCCGTGGCGCTGCCTCTGGATCCGGCCGAGGCGCTCGACCTTCACCGCGCCATCAATGAGCGCCGCGCCCAGGTCGAGAATCCCGAACTGCTACGGCGCCTGCGCTCGCTCTGAGTCATCGCGACGCGGATGACGCGGCGCCCAACCACCGTAGCCATCCTCTGTACTGTCGCATGCCTACTTTCAGGCAGCGTCTGCGCGGAGACTCGTGCAGACCCAGCGCAGCCGCAGACACCCCGTCAGGAGCCGCCTGGCGAGGGCATGATCTGCGCCTGGGCGATCTACACGACCATGGCCAGCGTCGGCGCGAAGTGCTTTCAAGGAAAGAACTCCCGACTCCAGGCCGACCTCGAAGAGGTCGTTGCCAGGATCGACGCCTACGCCCTGAAGAACGCCCGGTCGGCGTCTCCGGCCATGATCGCGGAGTTCAAGCGTCGCCACGGTCACGTCGACACACCGGCCTCCGAGCTCTGCAGGAGTGACGCCGTGATAATGTACCAGAGGCTCGAAAAGTCGGACTGGACGAACGCCCGTCAGCAGATTGGCAAGAGCCTTGCGCGCGACGGCGAGCCCACCTGGGGAACCTGCCTCTAATATGAAAACGGCGCCGCCCGTCTCCGGGTCGGCGCCGCTCGAACCTCGTCGAGGTCCCTGCCCTTATTCGCCGTAGCCGGCCGGCAGGTCGTCTTCCTTGAGCAGTTCGTCCTTGGAGACCTGCTTCTCGTCCACCTTGGCCTTCGACAGGATCAGGTCCACGACCTTGTCCTCGAAGATCGGCGCGCGGAGCTGCGCCTGGGCGTTGGGGTTCTCGCGAAGCAGGTTGAACACCTGCTGGGCCTGCGGGCCGTACTTGCGCGCTTCTGCCAGGATCGCCTGGCTCAGCTCCTGCTCAGTCACCGTCACGTTGGCGTTGCGGCCGATCTCGGCCAGCACCAGGCCCAGGCGCACGCGGCGCTCGGCGATCTTACGGTATTCCTTCTCGAGCTGCTCGTCGGACTTGTCCGCGTCCTCGGGCGGCAGCGAGCCGGCTTCCTTGTCCTGCTGCACCTGGCCCCAGATCGAGGCAAACTCGGCCTCGACCATCTTCGGCGGCAGCGGGAAGTCGTGCTTGGAGTCCAGTTCGTCCAACAGGGCGCGCTTCAGCTTGAAGCGCGAGGCGCCGGCGTACTGCTGTTCCAGGTTCCCCTTCACCAGGTCCTTCAGGGCCTGCAGGCTGTCGAGCCCCAGACGCTTGGCGAACTCGTCGTCGGCCGGGGCGTCCACGGGGGCGCGGACTTCCTTCACCTTGGTCTCGAACTCGGCGTCCTTACCGGCCAGGTGGGCGGCCTGATACTCGGCCGGGAACGTCACCTTCACGGTCACGTCGCTGTCCGGCTTGGCGCCGACCAGCTGCTCCTCGAAGCCCGGGATGAACTGCCCCGAGCCCAGCACCAGCTCGACGTCGTTGGCCGTACCGCCCTCGAAGGCCTCGCCGTCAACGCGACCGATGAAGTCGATGACCACCTGATCGCCGTCCTTGGCCTTCACCGACTTGCCGGTCCGCGGCTCGTAGGTGCGGTTCTGCTTGGCGAGATCGGCGACGGCCTCCTCGACCTCGGCGTCGGTCGGCTCGTAAACCGGCTTCTCCAGCGACAGGGTCGCGGCGTCGACCGGCTCGAACTCCGGCATCAGATCGACGGACAGCTCGTAGGCCAGGTCGGCCTTGCCTTCCATCACCGCCTCGATGTCGCCCTCGGGCGTCAGGTTCGGGTCGCCGGCGGGACGAAGCTTGTTGTCGTCGAGCACCTTCTGGGTGGTCTCGGTCAGCGCCTGCTGCACGACCTCGCTCATCAGCGCCTTGCCGTACAGGCGACGCACGTGAGCCGCCGGAACCTTGCCCGGACGGAAGCCCTTCACGTTGAGCGTCGGGGCGATTTCCTTGATCCGCGCCTCGAGGCGCTCGGCCAGCTCCGCGACGGGGACCGTGACGCCGTAGACCCGGCTCAGACCTTCGCCAGACTTCTCAACGATTTGCAGCGACATTTTCTAGTTTCCCGGACCCGGCGCGTGATGCGCTTCGTCCGCCTCTGACGTCAAACGGGGAAGGCCGCCGGACAGGGCCCGGCGGCGCGAAGCGGCCCTTATGTCACGGCAGGCCTGCCCGTCCAAGCCCCTCCCTCTTGACGCGCGGCCGTCGGCCCGCGATGGCAGGGCCGCCGCGTGCGGATGTGGCGGAATTGGTAGACGCACTGGATTTAGGTTCCAGCGCCGCAAGGCGTGGAGGTTCGACTCCTCTCATCCGCACCAGGCCTCCCCCGTGACATGGCGGGCGAGCGCAGGCAGAAGACGCCCATGCCGAGCGGCGTCGTTTTCGTTCACAACAACTTCCCGGCCCAGTTCGGGGATCTCGCGCGCAGTCTCGTGGCCCGGGGCGTGCGCTGCGCCGCGATCGGCCAAGAGCACGCCGCCGTGCTCGACGGGGTCCGCACCGCCCGCTACCGCCTGACCCGCGGCACCGGCCAGGGCATCTTCCCCCTCGCCATCCGCGCCGAGGCCGATCTGATCCGCGGGCGCAGCGCCCTGGACGCGGCGCGGGCGCTGAAGAACGAGGGCTGGGATCCGGCGGTCATCGTCGGCCACCCCGGCTGGGGCGAGATGACCTTTCTGGACGACCTGTGGCCGGCCGCGAGGAAGGTGGCCTTCGCCGAATACTACTACCACGGCCGAGGCTACGACGTGGGGTTCGACACCGAGTTCATCCCTTTCGACGAGGAATCGGTGGTCAAGGCGAAGGCCAAGAACGCCGTCATGGCCCTCGCCTACGCCGAAGCCGACGCCATCGTCGCCCCGACGCGCTTCCAGGCCGGGTCCCTGCCTGAGGCTTTCCGCGCCAAGACCCGGGTAATCCACGAGGGCGTCGACACCGACCAGATCCGGCCGGTCCCGCCCGCGCCCTTCGTGATCGACGAGACCCGGACGATCACCCCCGGCACGCCCGTCATCACCCATGTGAACAACCACATGGAGCCGCTCCGGGGGCTGCACATCCTGGCGCGCGCCCTGCCCCGCGTGCTGGCTGAGATCCCGCAGGCGCAGGTGCTGCTGATCGGCGACGCCCGAAAGCAGGCCTACGGCGGAAGTCCCGCCGATGGGCGAACCTGGCAGGAGGTCTGCTTCGAGGGCGTGGCCTATGAGCCCGATCGGGTCCACTTCCTGGGTCGCGTGCCGCACGAGCGGATGCTTGCGGCGCTGCGGCTTGGGACTGCCCACGTCTACTACACCTACCCGTTCGTGCTTTCGTGGTCGCTGACAGAAGCCATGGCCAGCGGCTGCTACGTGGTCGGCTCCGACACGCCGCCGCTGCACGATGCGATCGAGGACGGAAAGAACGGGCGGCTGCTGCCGTTCTTCGACGTGGACGCGCTGGCCCAGGCGCTCATCGCCGCCTGCCGCGAGCCGGCGGCCACGGCCCCCCTGCGGGCGGCGGCGCGGGCGACGGCCGTGGAACGGTTCGACCGCGCAAAGGGGCGCGAGGCGTGGATGTCGCTCCTCCGCGACCTGGGCGTGGAGATCCCGGCCGTGGCCTAGCCGCAGCGCACGTCCTTGATCAGCCCGGTGGTGGCGTCGAAGAGGACGTTCAGCCGCTCGGGATTGAAGTCCATGGTCACAGGGCAGGTCGTGCAGGCGACGCGCTGAAGTTCGGGCCGCACCGGCACGGGCGCCTCGGTCCGCGGCCGCCCGATGAGGTGCTGGTACGCCTGAGCGCCGCAAGTGTCGGCCACGGGCTGGGGCGCCGGCGGGACCGCCGCCGGCGGCGGCGCTGGGGGTGCGGTCGGCTCGGGCGCGGGCGTCGAACACGCCGCGAGCCCCAGGAAGGCCGCCAGGACCAGCCATCTCATCCCTGCTTCTCCCATCCGCGCCCCTGCTGGCGCCAGTACGACACCGGGAGCCCATTGGCCCTGGCGGTCCGGTACTGACCGCGGGCGTTCTGAACCTGGGCCTCATCCGCCCCGTCGAACAGCACGACGCAGCGCTGATAGCCCGCGAGATCGCCCGGCTCGGCGCCGTCGACCAGGAACAGGGCGTGGGCCCCGTTCGGGTTGTCCGTCCGCGTGGTCAGCAGAACCGGCTGGCGGGCCGCCCCGGGCTCGTCAGCCGGCGCGTGAGGCAGAAAGCTGTCGTCGCGGTAGCTCCAGAGCCAGCCGTCCAGGTGCTCGATCCGCTCCGTGACCGACGAGCGGACGATGGCCCTCCAGCCGCGCTGGAGCGTCTTCTCCAGCAGTTCGGGCAGGGCCTGGTCCAGCCCGGTGCGCTCCAGGTGGTAGAACCAGACCTCGCAGGCGCCGTCAGCCATCGGCAGGCTCCAGGCGCGCGGCCAGGCCCTGGATGGCGTTCGCGACCGCGTCGGGATGGGTGAGCATCGCCAGATGATGCAGCGGCAGGCGCACGACCGGCCACCCCTTCCGCCCCGCGATCTGCGCTTCCTCGATGTAGGCGCCGCTGAGCTGGAGATAGGCGGCCGGCGCCGATAGCGGCAGCTCGGGCGCCAGCTCCTCGAAATAGCCGATGGGGATGGGTTCAAGCTCGTCGATCAGCGCCGTGCGCTGCGAGAAGTCCGGCACCAGCCGCTCCAGCGCGCCCGGCGGCCACCAGCGATCCCACGACGGCAGCCGACCGGCATCGGCCCCGCCGCGCAACTGGCTGGCGAGCTGCGGCGGGGCGGTGTCGAACCAGGACAGGCCCGGGTGCGGCAGGATCGCATCGCAGAAGATCACGCCTCGCAGCGCCCCCTTTGCCAGGGCCGCCACCGCGGGCACGAGCGCGCCCGCGCCGCTGTGGGCGACGACCACGGCCGGCCCGCCCGCCGCCAGCGTCGCGCCCATGCTGTTGGCCAGGGCCGCGTAGCAGTCCTCTCCCAGGGTCGAGAGCCGGGGCCACGCCGGCGCCTCGACCTTCCGCCCCTGCGCGGCCAGCGCGCCCGCCACCGCCCGCCATGACAGCGGCCCCAGCAGCGGGCTGTGCAGGAGGACGAGGCGCGTGCTCATGGCCCGGGACTCAGGCCTCGTACTTGTCCTGCACCATCCGGTTCAGCAGCCGCACGCCGTAGCCGGTGGCGCCGTCGGGGATGGTCGGGACGGACGACGGCTTCTTCCAGGCGGTTGAGGCGATGTCGAGGTGCGCCCAGGGCAGGCCGTTGACGAACTTCTGAAGGAACAGCGCCGCGGTGATCGAGCCGCCAGGCCGACCGCCGGTGTTCTTCACGTCCGCGATCACGGAGTCGATCTGCTTGTTGTAGGCCTCGGGCAGCGGCAGCCGCCACAGGGGCTCGCCCTCCTTTTCCGCGGCGCCCAGCAGGTTGCCGGCCAGTTCATCGTTGTTGGAGAAGCAGCCGGCGTAGTCGTTGCCCAGCGAGATGATGATCGCCCCAGTCAGAGTGGCCAGGTCGACCATGAACTTGGGCTTGAAGCGGTCCTGGCAGTACCAGAGAGCGTCGGCCAGCACGAGGCGGCCCTCGGCGTCGGTGTTGATCACCTCGATGGTCTGGCCCGACATGGAGGTCACGACGTCGCCTGGCCGCTGGGCGTTGCCGTCGGGCATGTTCTCGACCAGGCCGAGGATGCCGATGGCGTTCACCTTGGCCTTGCGGCCGGCCAGGACGTGCATCAGGCCCGCGACGGCGCCGGCGCCGCCCATATCCCACTTCATGTCCTCCATGCCGTCGGCCGGCTTCAGGGAGATACCGCCGGTGTCGAAGCAGACGCCCTTGCCGACGAACGCGACCGGCTGGGCCGACTTGTCCGCGGCGCCCAGCCACTTGATGATCACCAGCTGGCTCTCGCGCACGCTGCCCTGGCCGACGCCCAGCAGCGAGCCCATGCCCAGGGCCTTCATCTCGGCCTCGCCGAGGATCTCGATCTCCAGGCCCAGGCGTTCCAGCTCCTTCACCCGGCGGGCGAACTCGGCGGGATAGAGGACGTTGGCCGGTTCAGAGACGAGATCGCGGCTGAAGCTGACCGCATCGGCCAGAGCCGCCAGCGGCGGGAAGGTCGCCAGGGCGTCGTCCGGCGCGTCGCAGACCACCTCGGTGCGCACGATGGAGGGCTTCTTGTCGGCCGCTTCCTTGGTCCGGTACTTGTCGAAGCGGTAGCTGGCCAGACGCACGCCCAGCGCCCCCCGCGCCGCCAGCTCGGCGCCGCCGAGGCCCTCGATTCGCAGTGTCTCCAGGCCCGAGGCCTTGACCGCCGAGTACGCCGAGGCGGCGGCGTGTTCCGCCCCAACGGCGTCGAACGCGTCGCGCTTGCCCGCGCCCACCAGAACCAGGCGGGCGGCGTCCACGCCCTGCGGCGCCAGCACGTCCAGGGTCTGTCCCTTGGCGCCCGTGAAGCGGCTCGCCGCGATCGCCTGCGCCAGCACGCCGTTCTGCGCCTCGCCTTCGAAGACGATGCGGGCCAGCGCGGTCTTCGCGGGGACCGCCGCGCCAGCGGCGACGAATTGGATATCCATCGGTACTCTCTCTAGGGGCTCTGGCATGGCCGTCCGGCGTGCGGTTGCCGGGACCGGCGACGCATGGTTTAGAACAGCTCCGCGGCCGGGGCGCGTCTAAATCTCCGGGCTAGCTGCTTTTCGCAAGACTGATGCGCCTGATCGACCGTTACCTGATGCGCCAGCTGTTAGGGCCGGTGGCCCTGGCCACCCTGGCGCTGACGTCGGTCGCCCTGCTCTCCCAGAGCCTCGCGGGCCTCGACCTGATCGTGAACCAGCGCCAGAGCGCGCTCGTGTTCCTGAAGGTGACGCTGCTGTACATGCCGCAGCTCATCAACCTGATCCTGCCCGTAGCGGTCTTCGTGGCCGCCCTGGTGGCGCTGAACCGGCTGCACACCGAGCAGGAGATCGTGGTCTGCTTCGCCGGCGGGATGAGCCGCTGGCGGGTGATCTCGCCCGCCATGCGGCTGGCCTGCACCATTGCGCTCCTGGCGCTGTTGATGAACCTGTTCGTCCAGCCGGCCGCATTCCGGGAGCTGCGACAGGAACTGTTCGACGTCCGCACCGACCTGGCGGCCACGCTGGTCCGGGAGGGCGAGTTCACCGAGCCGGCGCCTGGGCTGACGGTCTACGCCCAGAGCGTCGACGGCCAGGGCAACCTGCGCAACCTCTTCATCCACCAGGTGAAGGCTGACGGCGCCACGACCACCTACACCGCCGAGAAGGGCCGCGTGGGCCGTGCGCAGGGCCGGCCGGTCCTGTTCATGACCAACGGCTCGAACCAGGAGTTCTCCAGCCGCGGGGTGCTGAACTACCTGACGTTCGAGGAATACATCTTCGACCTGTCGCCCATGGCGACCTCGGACGAGCTGATCCACTACAAGCCGTCCGACCGCTGGTTGCACGAGCTGTTCTTCCCGGACCTCCAGCAGGACTGGGAGCGGCGCAACCGGCTCGACCTGCTCGCCGAGGGGCACGCGCGGATCGCCTCGCCGCTCTACAACATCGCTTTCATGGGCCTGGCCCTGGCCGCCATTATCGGCGGCGGCTTCTCGCGACTGGGCTATGGCCGGCGGATCGCCGTCATGGGCGCGGTCGCGGCCGGAGTGCGCCTGGTCGGCTTCCTGGTGCAGTCCGCGTGCGAGGACAGCGCCTGGCTCAACGTCCTGCAGTATGCGGTGCCGTTGGGAGCCACCTGGGCGGCGATGGCCATGATCTTCCGCCAGAAGGTCGGCCGCCGGATCTCGCTGTCCCGCCGGCCGCCGCGCACCCCTGCCGCCGGAGCGCCCGCATGATGGGCCTGGGGAGACTTGAGCGTTACGTGGCCGGCTACGTCCTGCTGGGCGTGGCGACCTCGCTCGCCATCCTGTCCTCGGTCGTGCTGCTGATCCAGTTCGTGGAACTGACCAGCCAGGTCGGCACGCGCGCCGACGTCGGCGCCGACAGCATCTTTGAGCTCACCCTGCTGCGGCTGCCGTCGCTGATGCAGATCCTGCTGCCGTTCTGCTTCCTGTTCGGCTGCATCGGCGCCTTCGTGGGGCTGAACCGTCGGAGCGAACTGGTGGCCATGCGCGCGGCAGGCGTCTCGGCTTGGCGCTTCATCCTGCCTTCGGCGGCCGCGGCCTTCCTCCTCGGCGTCGTCGCCGTGGGCGGCCTCAACCCCCTCGCCGCGGCGCTCAACGCCCGCTTCGAATCCCAGCGCGCCCGGCTGATGGAGAACTATCTGGGCGACCAGCCCAAGGACATCTGGCTGCGCCAGGGCGACGACACGACCCAGATCGTGATCCACGCCCGCGACCGCGACCTGAGGGGCAGCGTGCCGATCCTCAAGGGCGTGTCGCTGTTCATCTACGAGAAGAACGCCGCGGGGCACCCCGAATTCCGCCGCCGGCTGGAGGCCGCCGAGGCGACGCTGATGCCGGGCTTCTGGCGCCTGAAGGATGTCCGCGAGGCATCGGCCGGAGATTCGTCGATTCGCTCCGACACGCTGTCGATCCGCTCCACGCTCGACGCCGAGGCGGCGATGGAGAGCCTGGCCTCGCCCGAGGCCATCGCCTTCTGGCGCCTTCCGCGGGCGATCCAACTCACCGAGCAGGCCGGCTTCTCGGCCTCCGGCTACCGGCTGAGGTTCCAGCAACTCCTCGCCACCCCGCTCCTCTTCGCCGCGATGTCGATCCTGGCGGCGGCCTTCTCGCTGCGGCTGGCGCGACTCGGAGGCCTGGCGGGTCTCGCTGGCGCCGGCGTGGCGCTAGGCTTCGTCATGTTCTTCCTCAACCAGTTCGCCGGCGCCCTGGCCAAAGCCGACATCATTCCGCTGTTCGCCGCCGCCTGGGCCCCCGCCGTGACGGCCCTGCTCTTCGGAGTCACTCTGCTCTGCTATACCGAAGACGGTTGAATCGCCGGCCTGCAGCGCTATGCATCGCAGGCCTGACACTAGTACCGGCGCTAGCGCCTCGCTTCCGTCGACACTGAACTGCCTCCATTGCACTGCCGCCACTAGGGGATCGAGAGGGTTGATGAGTCCGCGCCGGCGTCCGCCGCGATCCGCAGGCAAGCGCGCCCTCCTGGCCGGCGCCGCCCTGGCGCTGTTCTGCGCCGGGCCCGTGCTCGCCCAGGCTCCCCAGCCGGCGGCCGCGCCCAGCCCCGACGGCCTGCAGCCCGATGAGATGTACATGGAGGCCGACGAGGTCATCCGTGACGACGACGCGGGCGTCACGACGGCCCAGGGCAACATCGAGATTCGCTACGATGGCCGCACCCTGCGCGCCAACAAGCTGATCTACGACGACCGGTCCGGGGTGATCCACGCCTATGGCGACATCACGGTGGTCAACTCCGACGGCACGTTCGAATTCGCCCAGGAAATGGTGCTGGACGACAAGATGCGCGCCGGCGTGGCGCTCGGATTCTCGGCCCGCCTCCAGGAGAACGTGAAGATCGCCGCCGCCAGCGCCGCGCGCCGCAGCGAGACCGTCGAGGAACTGAACAAGGCGATCTACACCCCCTGCGAAATCTGCTCCAAGGACGGCTCGCCCAAGACACCGACCTGGTCCGTGGCTGCCGAAAAGGTGGTCCGCGATAAGAAGCGGCGGATCGTCTATTACCGGAACGCCCGCTTCCGCCTGTTCGGCGTCTCGGTGGCCTACCTGCCGGTCTTCTGGCACGCCGACCCGGCCGCCGAGCGGGTATCGGGATTCCTGGTTCCCAAGGCGTCGGTCTCGGACCGCCGCGGCCTGTCCTACGAGCAGCCCTATTACTGGGTGATCTCGCCCTCGGCGGACCTTACCATCAGCCCGCAGGTCAACAGCAAGATCGCGCCTTTCCTGAACGGCGAGGTGCGCAAGCGCTTCTACTCGGGCGATGTGGACGTCAGGTTCGGCTACACCCACGCCCGGGACTTCGACGGCAAGGGCAACGAGCTGGTCGGCACCAAGACCGACCGCAGCTATATCCTGGGTCGCGGATCGTTCCAGATCGACGAGAAGTGGCTCTGGGGCTTCACAGCCGAGCGGGCGTCGGACGACCTGATCTTCGACAAGTATGAGATCGGCAAGGTCTACGTCAGCCGCGGCCCCTACGTGGCCGACGACCGACGGCTGATTTCCCAGCTCTACACGATCCGCCAGGACGAACGGTCTTATTTCTCCGCGGCGGCCATGACCATCCAGGGCTTGCGGCCCGGCGCGATCGACCCGGTGACGGGCTTCGCTTCGGGCGAGAACGATCGCGTGTTCCCGATCATCGGCCCACTGGTCGAAGGGCACTACGAGCCCGCCCCCACGATCGCCGGCGGCCGGCTGCGGGTTCACACCAGCGCCGTGGTCCTGAGCCGCGAACAGTCGCAGACCGACCTCACCCAGCGCCTGCCCGGCCTAGACAGCGCCCGCGCGACGGGCGAGCTCGACTGGCGCCGGTCGTTCACCTCCGCCGGCGGCCTGCGGCTCTCGCCATTCGTGAACGTCCGCGCCGACGCCTACGCGATCCGCGACATCCTCACGGGCGTGGGCTCCGCGACCCGCAAGGACGACATGACCCGTGGCCTCGCCACGGCCGGCGTCGACATCAGCTACCCGCTTTTCAAGCGGACCAAGGACGCCACCATCGTGCTGGAGCCGGTGGCCCTGGTCGCCGCCTCGCCCGACGCAAAGCAGGTCGACATCGGCCGCACCGCGGCCGGCGACCCGATCTACCTCAACGAGGACAGCGTCGCGTTCGAGTTCGACGAAACCACCCTCTTCCGGCCCAACAAGTTCCCCGGCTACGACCTCTACGAGGACGGCGTGCGCCTGAACCTCGCCGGCCGGGCCACGGTGATGTGGGACGACGGCAGGCGGGCGAACGTCCTCTTGGGCCGAAGCTTCCGCACCGAGGAGAACGCGGTCTTCACGGACCGTTCGGGCCTGCGGACCAAGACCTCGGACTGGATCGTGGCCGCCGACGTGCAGCCGATCCGCGGCCTGTCGATGTTCGCGCGGGCGCGCCTCGACAACGACAACCTCGACATCCATCGCCTCGAGGCCGGCGCCAACGCCTACAACAAATATGGCTCGGGCTTCGTCCGCTATCTCACCGACGACTTCGACATCAACGGCGTGAAGCGCGAGAACCTGGACCTCGGCGGCGAGGTCTATCTCGGCAAGAACTACGGCGTCAGCTTCTACGGCAACCGCGACCTGCGCCAGGATTCGTGGGTGATCCGCGACCTCGGCGTCTTCTATCGAGACGACTGCCTGCGGGTGGATGTGATCTATCGCCGCGAAGACACGATCATCGGCCGTCTGCTACCCAGCGAGTCCGTATCGGTACGCCTAACGCTCGCCACATTGGGCGGGTCATTCAATGGCAGATAAAATGGGCCTCGTGCGGCTCCACCAAGGAAGACTTTCGTCCATGATGCGTTACCTGACGGGCCCGACCACGCGGAGCGCCGCGCTGGCCTGCGTGCTCGCCACCCTGGGCGCCGGCCCCTCGATCGCCCAGCAGCCGACCGAGGCCGAAGCCGCCCCTGCGCCGGCGGCCCGCCCTGCCGGTCTCTCCGAATCGGTGGCCGCCGTGGTGAACGACGACATCATCTCGACCTACGACCTGGGCCAGCGGATGCGCCTGCTGATCGCCACGTCCGGTGTGCAGCCGACCCAGGAGAACCTGCCCCAGTTCCAGCGCGAAGCCCTGATCTCCCTCGTCGACGAACGCCTCCAGTTCCAGGAACTGCGCCGGGTCGAGAAGGAACAGAAGATCGAGATCCTCGCCGACGACGCCGAAGTCGACGAGGAGATCGACGGCATGGCGCAGCAGAACAACATGGGGCGGCCCCAGTTCCTCGGCTATCTCGCCTCCCGCGGCATCGGCGCCGAAACCCTGCGTCAGCAGCTGCGCGCCCAGATCAGCTGGGCCCGCTGGATCCGCGGCCGCTACGGCAGCCGCCTGCGCGTGGGCGACGACCAGATCGCCGCCACCCAGGCCCGACTCGCCGCCCAGGCGGCCAAGCCGCAGTACAACATCGGCGAAGTGCTCATCGACGCTACCCGCGTCGGCGGCATGCAGCAGGCCATGGCCGGAGCCCAGCAGCTGGTGGCCCAGATGCAGCAGGGTGCGCCCTTCCCGGCCGTCGCCCGCCAGTTCTCGGCCCTGCCGACCGCAGCGACCGGCGGCGACGCCGGCTGGGTCAACGCCACCGAAGTGCCGCCCGAGGTGGCCCCGGTGCTCGAACAGCTTCGCCCCGGCCAGCTTTCGCAGCCGATCCCGGTCAAGGACGGCGTCTACATCCTGTTCCTCAAGGACAAGCGCGCCGGCGGCAACGCCACGCTGGTCAACCTGAAGCAGGCCGCCGTGCCGCTGGCCCAGGGCGCCACCGCCGAGGAGGAAGCCGCCGCGCGCGCCAAGCTCCTCGCCCTGAAGCCCCAGATCAAGGACTGCGCCAGCCTCGAGGCGACGGCCGGCAAGGTGCAGGGCGTGGTGGCGGGCGATCTCGGCGAAGCCGAGGCTGGCGACCTCGCCGCGCCCTTCCGCGAGGCGTCGGAGAACCTGAAGGTCGGCGAGATCTCCGACCCGATCCGCACCTCCGCGGGCCTGCACCTGGTGGCCGTCTGCGGTCGCCGTACGGCTGGTGGCGGGCTGGCCGACAAGGAGCAGATCGAGGCGCGGCTCTACAGCCAGCAGCTCAGCATGATCGCCCGCCGCTACATGCGCGACCTGCGCAACTCGGCCACCATCGAGACCCGGTGACGCAAGGCCCGCTCGCGCTCAGCCTCGGCGATCCGGCCGGCGTCGGTCCGGAAATCGTCGTCAAGGCCTGGCGGGCGCTGAAAGACGCGGGGCCGACCTTCTTTGTGGTCGGGGACGCCCACGCCGTCGCCTCGGCGCCCACCGCAGGCGCGAACCTCGTGCAGGCGATTTCCTCGCCCGCGGAGGCGCAGGCAGCCTTCCCGCACGCGATCCCCGTTCTGGACCTGCCCCTTCGCGCGCCGGTCGTGGCCGGCCAGCCCAGCCCGGGGGCCGCCGCCTCGGTCATCCAGTGGATCGAGACCGCCGTTGGCCTGGCGCTCTCGCGAACCGTGGCTGGGGTGGTCACCGCACCGATCGCCAAGGCCCCGCTCTATGCGGCCGGCTTCAAGTTTCCGGGCCACACGGAATTCCTGGGGGAACTGACCGCCGCCGCCCGCTACGACGGCGCGCGCGGTCCGGTCATGATGCTCACCGCCGGCGGCCTTCGCGCCACGCTGGTGACGGTGCACGAGCCGCTGGCCAAGGTGGCCGGCAAACTGACTGTCGAGGCCATCGTCAACGCCGGCCTCGTGACCTTCCAGGCCCTGCGGCGCGACTTCGGGATCGAGAGCCCCCGCGTGGTCGTGGCCGGCCTGAACCCCCATGCCGGCGAGAGCGGGACCATCGGCCGCGAGGAGGTCGAGATCGTAGGGCCGGCCATTCGGGCGCTGAAGGATCTCGGCGTCGACGCCCGCGGTCCCTATCCTGCCGACACCCTGTTCCATTCCGAGGCCCGCGAGACCTACGACGGGGTCGTCTGCCTATACCACGACCAGGCCCTGATCCCGGTCAAGATGCTCGACTTCTGGGGCGGGGTGAACGTGACTCTCGGCCTGCCCATCGTGCGCACGAGCCCCGATCACGGCACCGCCTTCGACATCGCCGGGCGCGGAATCGCCCGCGCGGACAGCCTGATCGCCGCGATCCGCCTGGCGGACGAGATCGCGCGCCGCCGCCCATGAGCCTCGATGACCTGCCCACCCTGCGCGAGGCGCTGGAGGCGCACGGGCTGTGGGCCAAGAAGGCGTTCGGCCAGCATTTCCTGCTCGACCTCAACGTCACCCGGAAGATCGCCCGCCTGGCGCAGGTGGGTGAAGGCGACCACGTCATCGAGGTCGGCCCTGGCCCGGGCGGCCTAACCCGCGCCCTGATCGAAACCGGCGCGCGCGTGACGGCGGTGGAAAAGGACGTGCGTTTTCGTCCGCTCCTGGAGGAGGTGGCGGCCGCCACCGACCGCCTGACCCTGGTGTTCGACGACGCGCTCAAGGTGGACGAGGCTCAGATCGCCGCCGGCCAGCCGGCCCACTTGGTCTCCAACCTGCCGTACAACGTCGGTACGCCGCTGCTTATCAAGTGGCTCACCGGCCCGTGGACGCCGGCCTCCCTGACACTGATGTTCCAGCGCGAGGTCGTCGACCGGATCACCGAGGGTCCAGGCGACGACGCCTACGGCCGGCTCGGCGTGATCGTCCAGGCCACCTGCCGCGCCCAGCGTGTCCTGGACGCGCCGGCCCGCGCGTTCACCCCGCCGCCCAAGGTGGACTCCGCCGTCGTGCGCCTCGAGCCCCGCGCCGACCGGCCGAGCCCTGAGCGGCTGGACGCCCTGCAGCGCATCACCGCCGCCGCCTTCGGCCAGCGCCGCAAGATGCTGCGTTCCAGCCTCAGGGCCGTGGGCGGCGAAGAGCTCATCGTGGCGGCGGGTCTCGATCCCCAGGCCCGCGCCGAGGTCATCCCTGTCGACGGTTTCCTCAGACTGGCGGACGCGTGGCTTGCGCGCCGCTGATCCAGCGGGTCCCATGTCGTGGGAATCGAGGGGAGACCGATGCTGACGCTCCTGGGCGTGGCCGCCGTGGTGGTCGGCTTCGCCGTCCGGCTGAACCCGCTGCTGGTGGTGGTCATCGCCGCGTTCGTCACCGGCCTCGCCGCGGGTCTTTCGCCCGTGCAGGTGCTGGAGGCATTCGGCAAGGCCTTCAATGAGAACCGGTTCGTCAGCGCGGCCTATCTCGTCCTGCCGGTGATCGGCGTCGTCGAACGCGCCGGCCTGCAGGAGCGGGCGCGTACGCTGATCGCCCGCTTCAAGGGCGTATCCGTCGGTCCGTTCCTGATCGGCTACCTGGCCTTCCGCCAGCTCACCTCGGCCCTCGGCCTCACGTCCATCGCCGGCCATGCCCAGAGCATCCGCCCCATGGTCGCCCCGATGGCGGAGGGGGCCGTCGAGGCGCGCACCGGCCCGCTCGACGACGAGACCCGGCAGCAGACCCGCGCCATGGCCTCGGCCACCGACAACATCGGCCTGTTCTTCGGCGAGGACATCTTCATCGCCATCGGCTCGATCCTCTTGATGGTCGGCTTCCTGGCCACCAGCGGCATCACCATCGACCCGATCCACCTGTCTATCTGGGCGATTCCGACCGCCATCGTCGCCTTCCTGCTGCACGCCGGCCGGTTGGTCCTGTTCGACCGCCGGCTCCGGCGTCGGGGGCGCGCATGATCAAGCTGGACGCCGTCTACGTCCTGGCGGGCCTCGTGTTCGCCGCCTTCGCGGTGCTGAGCGCGCTCGACCGCAACAATGCAAAACGCATCGGCAACGCGGTCTTCTGGGCGCTCGTGGCGACCAGCTTCCTGGCTGGCGACCGTCTGGGCGACCTCGGCAACGGAATCCTGGTTCTGGGGCTGGCGGGCATCGCCGGGTTCGGACTGCTCGGCCGAGGGCAGCCCGCGACCACCTCCCCGGAGGAGCGCCGCGTCCTGGCCGACCGGTTCGGCGAGAAGCTGTTCGTGCCCGCGCTCACCCTGCCGATCGTGGTGGCCTTCGGAGTCCTGGTGCTGAAGCCCCTGGATTTTGGCGGCCAGCCGCTGCTCGACCCCAAGCAGGCTACCCTGCTCTCCCTCGCCCTCGCCGCGGTCATCGCCGTCGGCGTCGGCCTGATCCTTCTGCGCCAGCCGCTGATGAGCCCTCTGCAGGAAGGTCGGCGCCTTATGGACACGGTCGGATGGGCGGCCCTGCTGCCCCAGATGCTGGCGGCGCTCGGCGCGGTCTTTGCCCTGGCCGGGGTCGGCGAGCTGATCGGCCGGCTGGTCACCGACTGGATCCCGATGGACGCGCGCCTGACCGCCGTGGCCGTCTACTGCCTCGGCATGGCCGGCTTCACGATCATCATGGGCAACGCCTTCGCAGCCTTTCCCGTTATGACCGCCGGGATCGGATTGCCGATCCTCATCAAGCAGTTCGGGGGTGATCCTGCGGTGGTCTGCTCCATCGGCATGCTGTCCGGCTTCTGCGGCACGCTGATGACCCCCCTGGCCGCCAACTTCAACCTCGTGCCCGCCGCCCTGCTCGAACTTCCCGATCGATACGCCGTCATCAAGGCCCAGGTCCCGACCGCCCTGCCCCTGCTGATCGCCAACCTGGTGCTGATGTATGTCCTCGCCTTCTGAGCTGACGCCCGAGCTCGCCTCGCGCTTCGCCCGCATCGCCCTCGGGCACGTCGGCCGCGAGTATCCCAACAAGATGGACCACGTGCTCGACAGTCCCGCCGACGTGCGCGGGCCGCGCGACCTGCACCCGATCTACTTCGGCAGTTTCGACTGGCATTCCTGCGTCCACGGCTATTGGACGCTGGCCACCTTGCTCCGCCATTTCCCTGGGCTTCCGGAGGCGCCGGCGATCCGCGGCCTGTTCGACGAGAGCTTCACCGAAGCCAAGGTCGGCGCCGAGACGGCCTACCTCGCTCGGGCGTCCGCTCGCGGCTTTGAACGCCCCTACGGCTGGGGCTGGCTCCTGAAGCTGCAGGCCGAGTTACTGGCCCATGACGCACCGTGGGCGGCCACGCACCAGCCGCTCGCCGACGCCTTCGCGCAACGCCTGCGCGACTTCCTCCCGATCGCAGCCTACCCAATCCGCACCGGGGTCCATTCGTCGACCGCCTTCGCCCTGCGGCTGGCGGCCGACTACGCCGAGGCGGCCGCGGACACCGAGATGCACCTCATCCTCGCCGGCCGCGCTGAAGGCTGGTACGGCGCCGATCGGGGCGCGCAGGCGTGGGAGCCGTCGCTCGACGACTTCCTGTCACCCACCCTCATGGAGGCCGCTTGCATGGCCCGGCTCATGGCCCCCGCGGGCTTCGAGCTCTGGTTCGGCGAGTTCCTGCCCGATGTCGCGGCGGAGCAGCCCGCGAGCCTCTTCGCGCCGGTCACGCCCACGGACCGCACCGACGGCAAGATCGCTCACCTGGACGGCCTCAACCTGTCCCGCGCCTGGTGCTGGCGGGAAGCCGCCGCGGCGCTGCCCTCGGACCATCCCGCGCAACCGGCGATGCGGCAGGCTGCGCAGCGTCACCTGGAAGCGGCCCTGCCCCATGTGGCCGGAGACTACATGGGCGAGCACTGGCTGGCCTCGTTCGCCCTGCTCGCCCTGCTGGCGGGCTGAACCGGTCAGGCGACCGGCTCGGCGGCCTTCTCCAGGACGAAGTCGTCCTTGTTCGGCGCCAGCGTGGCCTTCCAGTAATCGATCAGGCCGAAGGGCCAGTTCTGGCTGACCCGGCCGAACTGGTTCTTGTACCAGCTCGACACGTGGGGTGAGCCCCAGGCCCAGCCGGCGTTGGCCTCGTCGACCCTGCGGTTGAAGTCGTCGTAGACCTCTCGCTTCGGCTCGATCGCCCGGGAGCCGGTCTCGGCGAGCAGCTTCAGGCAGCCGACCACGTAGCGGACCGCGCACTCCGAGAAGAAGATGATCGAGCCGTTGACCACGATGTTGGTGTTCGGGCCGTACAGGGTGAAGAAGTTCGGGAAGCCGGGGTGGGTGATCCCCAGATAGGCCCGCGCGTCACCGCCCCAGGTCTCGTGCAGATCGCGCCCGCCCCGGCCCTTCACCTTCAGGTACGAGAGGAAGTTCGAGGCCTGGAAGCCGGTGCCGTAGATCAGCACGTCGACCTCGTGCTCGGTCCCGTCGGCGGTGACCACGCCCTTGGGGGTGATGCGCACGATCTTGTCGGTAATCAGCTCGACGTTCGGACGCTTCAGGGCCGCCAGCCAGGTTCCGTTGTCGAGCACCGAGCGCTTGCCGCCGATCGGGTAGTTGGGCGTGATGCGGTCCAGCAGGTCCGGCCGGTCGGCGGTCTGCAGCTGGTAAGACTGCATCACCATCTCGCGGAGCATGGCGTTCTCGGCCCCGACCGCGGTCGGCGGGCCCGTCCAGTTCGGGTCGGATTTCACCATCGGCAGGAAGCCTTCGGTGGTCATCCAGAACAGCCAGAACCGGTACCACTTGTCGAAGAACGGCACGTGCTCGAGGGTCCATTTCATCCCTTCGGGGACGTCCTCGTGATAGTGCGGCACGGGAAGGCCCCACGGCGGCGTGCGCTGAAAAACCTTCAGTTTGCCGACCTTCGGCGCGATCTCGGGTACGAACTGATAGGCCGAGGCGCCGGTGCCGATCACGGCCACGCGCTTGCCCGTCAGGTCGACGTCATGCCGCCATTCGGCCGAGTGGAACGCCGGCCCGGCGAAGCTGCCGAGGCCTTCGATGTCGGGATAGTTGGGGCGGTTGAGCTGGCCCACGGCCGTCACGACCGCGCTGGCCTCGACCACCTCCGTCTTGCCGTCCTTGCCCTTGAGCGTCGCGCGCCACACGCCGCGGGCGTCGTCCCAGGCCACCTGCTCGACCATGGTCTCGAAGCGGATGTGCTTCCTGAGGTCGTACTTGGCCGCGATCCTGCGGAAGTATTCCAGCAGGACCGGCTGGGGCGAGAAGTGCTGCGGCCAATCGTGGCTGGACTCGAACGAGTAGCTGTACATGTGGTTCGAGTTGTCGACCCGGCAGCCCGGATAGGTGTTCTCGAACCAGGTGCCGCCGACGTCGGGGTTCTTGTCGACGATCTCGAACGGCACGCCGGCCTGGCTGAGGCGGATGCCGGTCAGGAGGCCCGACATGCCGGCGCCGATCACCAGCACCTTCAGCCGACGGGCGGCCTCCTGGTGGATCGGCTTGTCGAACTTGGGATCCTTCGAGCTCTCGCCCTTCAGGGCCAGCTCGTCCATCAGGAAGTCGACGTACTGCTCGGGGATAGGCGCACCGGCCACGAAGTCCATCTGTTTGCGCAGAATGTCCGTCGAGGGATTCGGCATCTGCAGCGGCTTGCCGCCCAAATAGTCGCGAATAGCCGCCGCGGCGCGCTTGCGGATGTCGGCCTGCACATCCTCCGGCAGGCCGGTGTCGCCGCGCGAGAGCGGATTGTAGACCGGGGTCCAGTCCGCCTTCAGCCAGCTCGTGTCGCCGGTCATGTGGACCATGGCGGTCATCAGCGCCGGAAGGTGAGCGTCCTTCAGTACGTCTTCCAGGTTCGAAGGGATCTCCGACATGCGCTCCTGCCCATAGGTTATCGTTGTTCTGGCAGGCAGAATGACTCCCGACGCAGCGTCACGGAAGTCCTCACGCCACGTCAAAGGCTTACTGTTGCGCGGCCCTGATGCGGGCGGCGACCTCGGGGGGAAGCGACAGCCCCGAGGCGGCGAGGTTTTCCCGCAGGTGCTCGGGTCGCGTCGCCCCGAACACCGCGGCGCTGACGTCGGGGTTCGCCAGCACATGAGCCAGCGCAACCTGCGAGCCCGACATGCCCGGCAGGTGGTGCAGGAACCGAAAGCGATGGCCCTTCGCCAGCTCTCCACGATGCTTCGCGAGCGCCCGGGCGGCGTACCACAGGTCCTGCGGTCCCTTGAGGCGCGACCAGAGCGGCCGCGTGTGCCCCATGGCCAGCGGCATGCCGGCCAGAACCCCTTTTCCCGCCGCCGCGGCCCGCGTGATCAGCGGCTCGCGCTCCGGGCGCAGCACGTTGTAGTCGACCATCACCACGTCGATCTGCGGCAGGGCGATGGCGTGCTCGATCACCCAAGGATCGAAGCTGTTCAGGCCCACCGCGCGGGCCAATCCACGTCGCTTGAGGGCCTCTAGGGTGGGGAGCAGCGCGTCCAGCTCGCTCGCCGAGGGGCCATGGAGCTGGAGCAGCCCCAGGGCCTCCAGCCCCAGGTTCGACAAGCTGCGCTCGGCGCTGGCGAGGATCGCGGCCGGGCTCATGTCGCGCGCGATCCGCCCGCCCCCGGCGTGGTAGGTCCCAGCCTTGGTGGCGATCACCAGCCCCGAGACGTCGCGCCCCCGGAGCGCCCGGCCCAGGCGCGGCTCGGCTTCCCCGGCCGAATAGCTGGCGCCCGTATCGAACAGCGTCACGCCCAGGTCGAGCGCCTCGTGGACCAGGCCCAGGGCCGTCCGCTCGTCGAAGCGCGGCTTGCCCCACCAGCTGGCGCAGCCGAACCCCAGCTCCGAGACCGTGAGGCCGGTCCTGCCTAGCGGACGGTAGCGCATCAGCGCAGCCGCGCGACTTCCGCCGCCACCGCCTCGACCACCACTTGCCATGCCGCCGTTCCGGGGATCACCACGTCGAAGTGGCCCGCGCCGGGAATGCCGACGGCCTCCCCCTGGTCGCCCGCGCGCCGGACACGCTCGACATAGGCCTGGCCGGTGGCCGGTGGCATCACGTGATCGAACTCGCCGGCGACCATCACAATACGCGCGCAGGTGGGAAGGAGCTCAGCCGGCGAGGTGTCGACGTAAGGCTTCGCCCGCCCGCCTGCATTGATCACCTGCGGGATCGTGGGGCCACAGGCGCCGGCAAACACAGCGCCCTGCCCCTGCAGGTCGCCAATGCCGCCGAGGCTGATCACGGCGTCGATCCGCAGCGGATCGGCCCGCCACAGGGGGCTTTCTTTCGGCAGGCGATGGCGCGCCGCCGCCCAAAGGGCCAGATGCCCGCCCGCGGAGTGTCCGACCGCCACGACACGGCGGAGGTCAAGGCCGCGCGTCGGCGCTTCGGCGCGTAGCCGGTCGACGGCCGCCGCCACGTCCTGGAACGTCCCGGGATAGCCGGCCCCCGCCTCGCCCAGCTTGCGGTACTCGACATTCCACACCGCGTATCCCCGGCCAGACAAGTCGGCCGCGATGGCGCTGGTCTGGGGCAATCCCTGGTATTCCGCGAGGTAGCAGCCGCCATGGATCAACACGACCACGGGATGCGGTCCGGCGCCCTTGGGCAGGAACAGCTCGACGACCTGTGCGGGCTCCGGCCCATAGGCGATCCGCGCCTGCGGCTCGACGCGGGGCTGGGCCATGTAGGCTTCGACGGTGGCGGGGGCGGCCTGAGCCATGTCGGCGAACACCAAGGACAGGATCGCGGCTAGCCAGCGCATTGCGCAATGGGCTCCTCTTGAGGCACTAAGCCCGCGCAAAGGGCGGCTAGCTCAGCTGGTTAGAGCACCTCGTTTACACCGAGGGGGTCGGGGGTTCGAATCCCTCGCCGCCCACCACCTCTCAGGCCGTGGCGGGTTCCGGCGTCGGAGCGGCGTTGAGGACACGCCTGAACAACGGCGCAATCGCCAGGATCACCACGCCGGCGCCCGCGACCACGGCGCCGTGCATGAGCCAGAAGTTCACCGAGCCCATGTGCTCGAGCTTGGTTCCGAGCCAGCCTGCGGTGGCGTTCCCGGCGAACAGGAACAGGTAGTAGATCCCGATCACAGAGCCGGCGATGGCGCGGGGCGCAGCGCGCGCGAACAGCGCCAGGCTGACCGGCAGGACGTTGGCGAAGCCGATATCGTTGAGGAGGTGGAACGCCAGCAACCAGCCGGCCGAGACCTTCCCGCTCTCCCCCGCCACCATTGCGCCGAACCCGAGGCAGGCCACGCCGAGCGCGCCGAACAGACAGCCGATGATGATCTTGCCGAACTCGTCCGGCTCCTTGAAGCGCTTCGCCCAGACGCGCCAGAACACCACCATTCCCGCGAGGCAGCCCACCGACACGAACGCGTCGGCCGAGACCAGGTCCTCGGCCAGGAACCGGACCCCGAACAGCTGGAGGTCGGCGCTGTTCTGGGCCCAGACGAGGTAGGTGACGAAGATCTGCTGGTTGCCCAGCACCGAGGCCGCCAGAACCGGGACCATCAGGGCGAGGAGGAACACCCGGCTCCAGTCGCTCCGAACCATCGCCGGGCGGGCCATGGCCGTCTCGCCCCGCTTCCGCAGCGGCGGATCCGAGGGGAATAGCCGGCGCCCCGAAAGATAGATCACGATCGAGATCAGCATCCCGACGCCGGCGGCGCCGAATCCCCAGTGCCAACCGATGTTGTGGGCCAAGCGGGCTACAACCAGCGGCGCAACGATCACGCCGGCATTGATCGCCAGGTAGAAGATCTGGAACGCGTCCGCCCGGCGGGAGTCCCCTTCGGGATAGAGACTGCCGACCTGGCTTGCGATGTTGCCCTTGAAGCAGCCCGAGCCCAGCATCAGACAGAGCAACGCCAGCAGGAAGGGCTGCTCGAAGGCCATCAGGAAGTGGCCTGTGGCCATCAGCAGCGCGCCGATGATGATCGTCGGGGTCCGGCCCAGGAGCCAGTCGGCCAGGAGGCCGCCGAGCAGTGGAGTCAGGTAGACACAGGCGCCGTAGAGCCCCGCGATGGCGACCGCCAACGCCTGAGGGCTCAACGGCTCGCCCCTTTCAAGGAAGGCCTGCAGGACCGGCAGTCCGACGACGTTCTCGACATGGCCCGGCAGCAGCAGCTGGTTCACCATGTAGAGCGCCAGCAGCGTGTTCATGCCGTAGTACGAGAACCGCTCCCAGGCCTCGGTGAAGGCCAGATAGCCGAGCGCGCGCGGGTGGCCGAGGAAGGCCGTATCGCCGTCGCCGGCGGTCCTGCTGGTCATAAGATTCTCCGAACCCCGGGCGACCTTAGAAGGAAAGACCCGTCTTTAGGAAGCTGGCGGCAAGAACGGAGAGGCCGAGGGCAATGAAGACGACCGCAGCGGCGATCCGCACGTATTTCAGCGGCACGACCTTGGTGGCCACCTCGCCCAGCAGGACCGCCGGGACGTTGGCCAGCATCATGCCGAGCGTGGTGCCCGCCGTGACCAGAATGAGGGTCTGGAACCGCGCTGCCAGCAGGGTCGTGGCGATCTGGGTCTTGTCCCCGATCTCGACCAGGAAGAAGGCGACAAGGGTGGTGAAGAACACGCTTCCCGCGGTCCGGGCGCCGGCGTCTTCGTCTTCCTTGTCGGGAACCAGGGCCCACAGGCCCATCGCCACGAACCCGACGGCGACCAGGATCTGGAACGTCGGGCCGCTGAGCCACTTGGCCACCACGAAGCCCAGCGCCGCCGCGCCGGCGTGGTTGAGGATCGTCGCGAGGAGGATACCCAGGATGATCGGGACCGGCTTGCGGTAGCGAGCGGCCAGCATCATGGCCAGAAGCTGGGTCTTGTCGCCGATTTCGGCGACGGCCACGAGGCCGGTGGAGACGAGGAAGGGTTCCAAGGAAAGCACACACATCGGGACGCGGCATGGACACGACGACGCCTGACCCCCGCCGCGCCCATGGGCTCAAGGGGTCCGCGCCGCCGGTCTCGCCAATCCGGGCCCGAAGGCCCGCCGCTTGCGCCATGGGCCCGAAGGTCCAAGTCTGTTGACGCGAAGCTCCGCTGAAGACGCGGACGGCTACTCCCCGAAGGACAGCGTCGTCCTACCGGCGTAGACGGTCCAGCTCAAACGAAATCAGCGGCCGCGACGAGCGGCCGCTGCTTTCCAGTCCCCTCACGGCCCTCGGCTAGCTGTTCAGCGTGCTCTTGAGTGCGTCCCCAACGCGGAACCGGCACGTCTGGGAGGCCGGTCGCTTCACCTTCTCCCCCGTCCGCGGGTTGCGCGCGGTTCCCGCCGCCCGCTTGACCGGCACGAAGCTGCCGAAGCCCACGAGCCGCACTTCCTTGCCATCCTTAAGCGAATGCGAGACCGAGGCGATGAAGGCGTCCAGCGCCTCCTTGGCCTGCGCCTTGTTCAATCCCGCACGGTCGGCGATCGCCGAGACCAGTTCGGCCTTTGTCATCTGTTGTTTTCTCCCAGCCCCAATTCTTGGTTTTGGCGTGGAGGGTATGGGCCGCGCCCGCCTACGCCTTGAGGGGATTAGGGCAAATGGAAGCGGCGCCGTCAAACGCCAGCGGCGCGGGATTTCCCCCGCGCCGCCTCGTTGTCACAAGTTTTGATCGACCCCCGGCGATACCGGGGCTTCGAAATTAGTGAGTAACCATGGCGTCGGCCGCCTCAGCTTCCGCCGCCTCGTCCGCCGCCACCGTCACCGGGGTCGACTCGTCCCACTCGATCGGCGTCGGCTGTCGGGTGAGCGCCTTGGCCAGGACCTCGTCCATCGTGTTGACCGGAATGATCTCCAGGGCCGACTTCACGTTGTCCGGAATGTCGGCCAGATCCTTCTCGTTCTCCTCGGGGATCAGCACGGTCTTCACGCCGGAGCGCAACGCCGCCAGGAGCTTCTCCTTCAGGCCGCCGATGGCGGTCACCCGTCCCCGCAGCGTGACCTCGCCGGTCATGGCGATGTCGGCCCGGATGGGAATGCCCGTCAGGACCGAGACGATGGCCGTGGCCATGGCCGCGCCGGCCGACGGACCGTCCTTGGGGGTGGCGCCGTCCGGAACGTGGATGTGGACGTCGGTCCGCTCGAAGATCGGCGGTTCGATGCCGAACTTCGTGGCCCGGCTGCGGACATAGCTGTTCGCCGCCGAGATCGACTCCTTCATTACGTCCTTCAGGTTGCCCGTGATGGACATGCGGCCCTTGCCGGGCATCTTGACCGCCTCGATGGTCAGGATGTCGCCGCCGAACTCGGTCCAGGCCAGACCGGTGATGATGCCCACCGCGTCGTCCTGGTCCGTCTCGCCATAGCGGTACTTCTTGACGCCCGCGTACTTACCGAGCCGCGCCTCGTCGATGGTGATCGACTTGACGTTCTCACGCCCCAGATCGCGCACTGTCTTGCGGGCCAGGTTCCCCAGCTCGCGTTCGAGGCTCCGGACACCGGCTTCCCGCGTGTAGTAGCGGATCAGGCCGCGGATCGCGTCCTCCGGCACCACGAACTCCTCCGGCTTCAGGCCGTGGTCCTTGGTCAGCTTCGGCAGGATGTGCCGCTTGGCGATCTCGACCTTCTCGTCCTCGGTGTAGCCGGGGATGCGGATGATCTCCATGCGGTCCAGCAGCGGCTGGGGCATGTTGAGCGAGTTGGCCGTGGTGACGAACATCACCGGCGACAGGTCGTAGTCCACCTCCAGGTAATGGTCGGCGAAGGTGGAGTTCTGCGCCGGGTCCAGCACCTCGAGCAGCGCCGACGACGGGTCGCCGCGCCAGTCCGACCCCATCTTGTCGATCTCGTCGAGCAGGAAGAATGCGTTGGTGGTCTTCGCCTTCTTCATCGACTGGATGACCTTGCCGGGCATCGAGCCGATGTAGGTGCGGCGGTGGCCACGGATCTCGGCCTCGTCGCGCACGCCGCCGAGGGAGACCCGGACGAACTCGCGGCTGGTGGCCTTGGCGATCGACTTGCCGAGCGAGGTCTTGCCCACGCCGGGCGGGCCGACGAGGCACAGGATCGGGCCCTTCAGCGTCCCCACGCGGCTCTGCACCGCCAGGTACTCCAGGATCCGTTCCTTCACCTTCTCGAGGCCGTAGTGGTCCTCGTTCAGGATGTCCTCGGCCTTCTGCAGATCGATGGTCTTCTGCTTAGCCTTGCCCCACGGGATCGACAGCAGCCAGTCGAGGTAGTTGCGCACGACCGTGCTCTCGGCCGACATCGGGCTCATGTTGCGCAGCTTCTTCAGCTCCGCCTCGGCCTTCGTCCGGGCCTCCTTCGACAGCTTGGTCTTCTTGATGCGCTTTTCGAGCTCGATGAGCTCGTCGCGATGGTCGTCCTGTTCGCCCAGCTCGCGCTGGATCGCCTTCATCTGCTCGTTCAGGTAGTACTCGCGCTGCGTCTTCTCCATCTGACGCTTCACGCGATTCCGGATCTTCTTCTCGGTCTGCATGACCGAGATCTCGCCCTCCATCAGGGCGTAGACCTTCTCCAGTCGCTTCACGACGTTGAAGATCTCGAGCAGCTGCTGCTTTTCGGCGATCTTGACGCTCAGGTGGCCGGCGATGCGGTCGGCCAGCTCGGACGGATTCTCGATCTGGGGGATCGCGGCCAGCGCCTCGGGCGGGACCTTCTTGTTCAGCTTAACGTAGTTCTCGAACTGCTCGATGACGGCGCGCGACAGAGCCTCGGCCTCGGGCGAACCAACACCGTCCTCCTGTACGAAGGCGATCTCCGCCTCGTAGTAGTCGCCCGCTCCGGTGAACTGGGTGACGCCCGCGCGCGCCTTGCCCTCGACCAGCACCTTCACGGTGCCGTCGGGCAGCTTCAGCAGTTGCAGGATCGTGGCCACGACGCCGACGTCGTAAATCGCCTGCGGCGACGGGTCGTCGTCGTCCTTGTCCTTCTGGGTGGCGAGGAGAATCTGCTTTCCCTCTCCGCGCATCGCCTCTTCGAGCGCGCGCACGGACTTTTCCCGGCCCACGAACAGCGGCACCGGCTGGTGCGGGAACACCACGATGTCCCGCAGCGGCAGGATCGGCAGGATCTTGATCTCTGACATGATGCTCTAACTCCTGGCGGGCCCCTTTAGTGGCGACCTCGCCTGTCGGATCGTGGTCACTCAAACGATGCGCTTGAGTCGGACGACCCGTCCGCCGAACCGGCGGAGTGCTCAACGATTTATGTGGACGGTTTCGGACGCCTTTCAAGCGCTGCAACGGCCTTGCGCGACACTGCGTCCCAGAGGCCCCGCTTGTTGGCCGGAGCAGAAACGCGAGGGCCACACACGCCCTGCCCCATCCACAGTGTCGAGATAGGGTTTCCGCCGACTCTCCTCAAGTGCCGCCGCCCGGCTCCGCCTAAAGGCGCTCCATCTTGAGCCAATCGACCCGTCCGGCCCACGCTCGGGCCAGGGCACGCCGGGCCGCCGCCGCCTCAATCTTCCTGCCCTGCGCCGCCTCGCTCTCCGCCAGCCCATATAGCGCCCAACCGTTGTTCGGCGCCTGGACGAGCGCGGCGCGGAACGTCTCGGCGGCCTCGCCAGGGCGTCCTGCGAGGTACTGGGCTGCGCCGAGCGACTGCCTCACCGGATAGTACCAATAGGCCGGCTCCTGATAGGGAATCCCGCCTTCGAGCGCGATGGCCTTGCGATAGTGACCGATCGCTTCGTCGTAGCGGCCGTGGGCAGCGGCGAACCTGCCCCGCGCCACGGCGTCGGCCAGGGCGAGAAGGCTGGGCGCCGGCACTCCCTGTTCGATCATGCTGGCGAAGGCGTCGGACTTCGCCAACGCTTCCATCGCGGTGAGCTCGCGGTCAAATCCAGCCTTGTCGCGCAGTTGGGCATAGGCGATGGCGCGGGCGTAACGCCGCATCGCGGCCGGATACGGCAGGCGCCTATCCGGCTCGGGCATGGCCAGGATGTCCTTCGGCGCGGCGAACTGCGCCATGGCGAAATAGGGCGCCGCATCGATGGCCTGCACCCAGGCGACCCGCGCCGAGGTCGCTGGGTCGAGGATCTTCCGCAGTCGCCGCGACTCGTCGATCGCGGTGGGCATGTCGCCTGCCATCTGTGCGGCGGCGACGATGAAGTGGACGTTGTGCGGATAGTACCCGTACCTGACGAGCCCGTGGTCGCCCGCGGTCCGGATGAACGCCTCGTCCGCCCTGGCAGCCGCCACGTTCACCCGGATGGCGTCCTTGTAGCGCCCGCGCACCTGATAGATGTGCGACGGCATGTGAACGAGGTGGGCGGCGCTTGGGGCTAGGTCCTGCGACAGGCGGTCCGCCGCGGCCTCGGCGCGCTGCGCATCGGCCGCCTCCAAGAGGTGGATGTAGAGGTGCGACGCCTGAACATGGC
This sequence comes from Pseudomonadota bacterium, assembly GCA_046725615.1. Taxonomy (GTDB): domain Bacteria; phylum Pseudomonadota; class Alphaproteobacteria; order Caulobacterales; family Caulobacteraceae; genus Phenylobacterium. The sequence continues at coordinate 4,555 of JBKOYY010000070.1, read as the reverse complement.
TGGGATTGCGGCGGATCACCGTGTCCACGAGGCGGATCGCCTCGCCGATCCGGCCGACCGGGGTCTTCCGGTCGGACTCCCAATAGTTCCAGGGGCTGGTGTCCATCACCGCCTCGGCGGCGAGAACCGCTACATCGTCGTCCGCCGGGAAACGCCTCGCAACGTCCAGCATGGCCTCGGCATAGGCGTTGTCCAGCGTGGCGCGGTCGGCCCTTGCATCGCGGGAATATCGCCCGGCCAGCGCTTCGATCAGCGCCTGTTCCAGCGGCGAGGCGCGGGTACGCAGCGCCATGGCCCGATCCAAGGCGTCCAGCGCCGCGCCCCGGTCGCGGTCGTCCATGGGCGCGTTGATGTTGGGGCCCAGGGCTACGGCTTCACCCCACCAGCACATGGCGCAGTCCGGGTCGCGGCGTTGCGCCTCACGAAACGAGCGGACGGCGCCGGCATGGTTGAAGCCGTAGCTCATCAGCAGGCCCTGGCTGAAGTAGAGGCGCGCCTGCGAGTTGGACGTGGTTACGGGGAACGGCGAGCGCGTGAGGTCGTCATAGAGAGGAATCGGTCCCGCCGCGCTGGCCGGCGCCGCGACCGCCTCGGCGAACATCAGCCGCCTGGCCAGCGCCCCGGGACCTGTGCGGTCCGCGCACAGCGACGCGGCCAAACGGCTGGGATCCAGTTGGTCCAGGCGCTGGGGCGTCAGATCAGGACCTAGCGTGGGACTCGCCAGCGCAAGCCCGACACCGGCGACGACCGCCACCGCCCACGGATGAGCCATCCCACACTCCCCCAGCCAGCTTTGACATAGCGTTGGTCTGCGAGATCCCGGGCGTCAATCGACCTCGCTAAGACGTGAGCGCGTCCTCGACCCAGTCCAGCCTGTCCTGGCCGAAATACATCTCGTCGCCGACGAAGAACGTCGGCGCGCCGAACGCTCCGCGGGCCACGGCCCGCTCGGTGGTGGCCTTGAGGCGGGCCTTGGTCTCGTTGGCCTCGATCAACGCTCGGAACTCATCAGCACCGATGCCGGCGCGCGCCAGCACCGGCCCCATCTCGGCGGGGTCACCCAGATTGCGAGGCGTACGCCACATGGCCTCGAACACCGCCTCCAGATAGGCCATGAACCTGGGATCGCCCTGCAGACCGGCTGCGCCCCGCATAAGGTGGAGGGTATTGATCGGAAAGTGGGGGTTTCGCTCGAACGGAACCCCGCACCGTGCCGCGAAGCGTGCCAGGTCGCGGCTGGTCCAGGCGCCCTTGGCAGGCACCTCCGCAGGTGAATGGTTGCCCGTCGCCTTGAATACGCCGCCCAGCAGGAACGGCTGATAGTCGATCACGGCCCCGGTCCGCTCGGCGATGGCCGGCAGGCGCTTGAACGCGATGTAGCTGGCTGGACTGCCCACGTCGAAGAAGAACTCGACCGTCTTGCTCATCAGAACGCCTCCATCCAGGGCCGCAGGTCCAGTTCGTGGGTCCAGGCGTCGCGCGGCTGCGCATGCAGCATCCAGTAGGCATCGGCGATGTGGTCGGGATCGAGTATCCCGTCCTGGTCCTTGAGTGCGTAGCGCTGCGGGAAATTCTCGGCGATCCAGGCCGTGTCGATGGCGCCGTCTATGATGGTGTGAGCGACGTGCACGCCCTTCGGCCCCAGCTCGCGCGCCATGCTCTGGGCCAGGGCCCGCACGCCGTGCTTGGCGGCGGCGAAGGCGGCGAAACCTTCGCGGCCGCGCACGCTGGCGGTGGCGCCGGTGAAGATGATCGTCCCGCGGCCCCGCGGCGTCATGCGGATCGCCGCCTCCCGCCCGGCCAGAAAGCCGGAGAAGCAGGCCATCTCCCACACCTTGCGGAACACGCGGCTGGTAGTGTCTGCGATGGGAAAGCGGACGTTCGCCCCGATGTTGAACACACAGGCCTCGATGGGCGCGATCTCGGCTTCGACGCGTTCGAACAGGGCGACCATCTGGTCCTCCTCGCGCGCATCCACGCCGAACGGGTGGGCTACGCCGCCCTCCGCCCGAATCCGCGCGGCCAGCGGCTCCAGCTGGTCCGCATGGCGGCGAACGATCACCGCTTCCAGCCCCTCGCGGGCAAACCTGCGGGCGATGGCGCCGCCCAGCGCGTCGCCTGCTCCGATGACAATGACCGATCCGCTCATGGAGCGATTAGATGACGCTCATCATGTCATCGCAACCATCTGAATCGAAAAAGCCCCGCAGATGCTCTGCGGGGCCTTCGAGAGGTTCTGGGCTTGGGCCTCCTAGGCCGCGCCGCCCTTGTCGCGCCGCTCGGCGTAGATGATCAGCGGCTGGGCCCGGCCCTCGATGACCTCCTGGTTCACCACCACCTCCTCGACGCCGTCGTAGGTGGGCAGTTCGTACATGGTGTCGAGCAGCACGCCCTCGAGGATCGAGCGGAGGCCGCGGGCGCCCGTCTTGCGCTGGATCGCCTTGCGGGCGACAGCCATCAGGGCGTCATCGGTGAAGGTCAGGCCCACGTTCTCCATTTCGAAGAGCCGGCAGTACTGCTTCACGAAGGCGTTCTTCGGCTCGGTGAGGATCTTCACCAGGGCCTTTTCGTCCAGGTCGTCCAGCGTGGCGATCACCGGCAGGCGACCGATGAACTCCGGGATCAGGCCGAAGCGCAGCAGATCGTCCGGCTCCACCTGGCGGAAGATCTCGCCCGTGCGGCGCTCGTCGGGGTCCGACACCTTGGCGCCGAAGCCGACGCTGGTGCCCTGCCCGCGTGCGGAGATGATCTTCTCCAGCCCCGCGAAGGCGCCGCCGCAGATGAACAGGATGTTGGTGGTGTCGACCTGCAGGAATTCCTGCTGAGGATGCTTGCGCCCGCCCTGCGGCGGCACGGAGGCGACGGTGCCCTCCATGATCTTCAGCAGCGCCTGCTGGACGCCTTCCCCCGACACGTCGCGGGTGATCGACGGGTTGTCCGACTTGCGGCTGATCTTGTCGACTTCGTCGATGTAGACGATGCCACGCTGGGCCCGCTCGACGTTGTAGTCGGCCGCCTGCAGCAGCTTGAGAATGATGTTCTCGACATCCTCGCCGACGTAGCCGGCTTCGGTCAGCGTCGTCGCATCGGCCACGGTGAAGGGCACGTCGATGATTCGGGCCAGGGTCTGGGCCAGCAAGGTCTTGCCGGTGCCGGTCGGGCCGATCAGCAGGATGTTGGCCTTGCCCAGTTCGACGTCGTTGTTCTTCGTCGCGTGGTTCAGGCGCTTGTAGTGGTTGTGGACCGCGACCGAGAGGACCTTCTTCGCGTGGTCCTGGCCGATCACGTAATCGTCGAGGACTTCACGGATTTCCTTCGGAGTCGGCACGCCATCCTTCGACTTCACGAAGGAAATCTTGTGCTCTTCCCGGATGATATCCATGCACAGTTCGACGCATTCATCACAGATGAACACGGTCGGGCCCGCGATCAGCTTGCGGACTTCGTGCTGGCTCTTGCCGCAGAAAGAGCAATACAGCGTGCTCTTCGAATCTCCGCTGGCAGCCTTGGTCATGGTCTCATCTCACTCTCTCGACGGAGCCGGCCGATAGTCAGGCCCGCGCCGACCCGGACGCCTGCGCCCTAGCCTTGCAGGATACGCGCCGCGGGTTGTCCAAGTCTTGACATTCCCCGATCCGCGCCCGGATCACAAGCCTTCGCTCACGGGAGCGACATTGTGCGGCGCGAGCCCCGATCGTCGGGCGGCTCGCCTTACCAAATGGGAAACGCGCCGAAATGGCACAAGAGCGTGACGACATGCCCGAAGACCCGGTGGCGCCCCCGCCCCTGGTGGCCTTCGACTTCGATGGCACGCTCACGGTCAAGGACAGCTACACCGCCTTCCTCAAATGGCGCACGCCCCGGGCCGCCTGGGTCCTGGGCGGACTGAAGCTGGTTCCTGCGGCCATCGCCTATCTCTTCCACCGTGATCGCGGCCGGATAAAGGCGGCGGCGACCAAAGTGTTCCTGGCGGGCGTCTCCCGCGAGCGACTTGAGGCCGACGCCCGCAAGTTCGCCGAGCTGTACTCGCGCCGCCTGCTGCGGCCCGACGCGGTGATCGCCTGGAAACGGTGGCAGCGTGAGCGCGTGCGGCTGGTCATCGTCACCGCCTCGCCCGACCTGGTGGTGGCGCCCTTCGCGCGCGGGCTGGGCGCCCACCACCTCCTGGGCACGCCCCTGGTGTTCGACGAACGTGACCGGGTGACCGGCGCCTTCGCCGCGCCCAACAACCGCGGGGCCGAGAAAGTGGTGCGCCTGAAGGCGGCCTTCGGCGATGCCCTGCGCGTGCGCGCCGCCTACGGCGACACCGGCGGCGACACCGAGATGCTCGCCATCGCGGAGGAGCCCTACTACCGGGTCTTCAAGGGCCGGCCGTGAAGCACGCCACGCCAGCCGCCCTCGACGCCCTCGAGCCGCTCCTGGCGCAGATTCGCGAGCTGCCCGGCCTCACAGAGCGGTCGCGCGGCGTCTTCTATCGGAAGGGTCGCGCGTTCCTGCACTTCCACGAGGATCCCGCCGGGCTGTTCGCCGACCTGCGCGACGCGGCCGGCGCGGA
>JBKOYY010000156.1:0-8593 GCA_046725615.1 Pseudomonadota bacterium | reverse complement strand
GACGGCGGCCTGCGGGCGCTCGCCAGGGTGGGCGAGGGCGGGCGCCGGCGCGACGGCGAGGGCGAGGATGGCCGCGAGGGCCAGGGCTTCGGGGCGGGGCATGGTCAGGCTCCAGGTCAACGGCCAGGCCGCAGGGTGGGGTCGAGGGTTTCGGCCAGGATCTTGCGGGCGCGGTAGACGCGCGTCTCCACGGTCTTGACGGTCACCCCCAGGACGTCGGCCGCCGCCTGCTGCGACAGGCCATCGAGGGCGGTGAGCACCAGGGCTTCCTTGAGCGGAGCCGGCAGGCGCGCGATGCCGCGGTCCAGCAGGGCCAGCCGCTCGCGCTCCACGAGGGTCGCCTCCGCATCCGGCGACGGGTCCGCCGGACCCTCCGCGTCCGCGTCGTCGGGCGGCCGGTCGCCGAAGATTAGCCGGCGAAAGGCCCGACGCCGGGCCCGGTCGCGCGCCTTGTTGATGGCGATGGTGCGCAGCCAGGCCGCGAACGGGCGCGCCGGGTCGTAGCGGGGCAGGGCGGCCCAGGCGGCGATGAAGGCCTCGTGCGCCGCCTCGCGCGCTTCGTCCGGGTCGCCGAGGTAGCGGCGCAGCAGCCCGTAGAGGCGGTCCTTGTGCCGCCCGACGAGGGTCGCATAGGCCCGCTCGTCGCCGGCCGCCGCCTGGCGCGCCAGCATGGCGTCGCTGGGTTCGGCGGGCGGGTTCACGGGGTCTCGTCAGTGAGCGCCTTCACCACAGTGTCGTCGAAAACGGCCGCCTGGTCGGGCGTCAGCACCTGGCGCATCGCCAGCACGTGCAGGATGGTTTCCTTCTGCAGCTGCCCCATGGCGCGGTGGAAGCGGTCGATGGCCTGTTGCACCGCCGGAGAATAGGCGTGCTCGCGGCCGATGGCCTGGGCGAGCTCGGCGTTGGCGGCGCGCATTTCGGACTCCAGGGCCTGTCGCCGCGCCGCGAAGTCGCGCTCGAGCCCGGCGATGCGCCGCTCCTGGTCGGCGGTCAGGTTCAGCTTCTCGTGCACCACCTCGTGCAGGGGCGGCTCGTCGTGCATGCGCGAGGCGATATAGGACGCCCCGCCCCAGGCGCCCGCGAACGCCGCCAGCACCGACAGAACGAGGGTGATCAGCAGGCCGCGGGCGAAACTCACCCGCGCCCCTCGAGCAGGGTGGAGGGGGCCAGGTGCGCGCCCGTCGAGAAGGTGTCGAGGCGGTGGGGTTCGCTCAGCGTGGTGGCGGCCGCCATCCCGCCGGCGGTCACGCCGAACGCCATCGCCATCGCCACGGAGGCGGCGCGGATCGGGGTGAGCGCGCGCGACGCGCGCGCCGCCTCGCGGTGGCGCGCGACAGCGGCCATCACGGTCGCCTCCAACCCCTCCAGAGACGCATCGGGCGCCTCCCGGGCGAGCTGCGCGAGCATGTGATCCAGATCGTTCGACATCGGTCGTCCTTGCACAGTCTTCACCTGGATATACGCCCGGGCCGCCTCGATCCCGCAAGCGCCGCGATCCCGGCGCGGCGACGTGTCAGCCGCCGTGGGCGCGCAGCCAGTCGCGCAGGGCCGCGATGCCGCGGGTGTTCTCGTCGATCGTCTTCTGCGCCAGCTGCTTGGCCTGAGCGTCGGCGCCGTGTTCGAGCTCTATCCGCGCCATCGCGATGGCGCCTTCGTGGTGGGCGATCATCTTCTTCGCGAAGGTGGCGTCGACCGTACCGCCCTTCGCGGCGGTCATCGACCTGTGCATCGACTGCATGGACGCCATGAAGGCCTCGTCCGCCATCATGTGATGACCCCCCGCGCCCTTGGCGGCGTGTCCCATCTTGTCCTGTTCCATCTTGCCCTGGGCCATCGTCCCGTGTTCGCCCGGCGGGTGCGCCCAGGCGGCGGCGCCGGCCAGGCTGAGGACCGCGCTGGCGGCCAGGAGTTGCGACGTCTTCATGGAATTCACCCTGGTGTTGTCCTGCCCTGCGCGGCCATCGCCCAGGACGTAGGCGCCGGGTTAAAGGCGCAACACGCCCGGTTCGTTGCGCAGGCCGGCGTCAACGGACGCCAGCCGTCCGACCATGGGAGGGTCGCCGCACGAAGATCCCGCGCAGCCCACATCTCGACGCGTGAGGGGGCGGGGCGGGCTCATGCGTATCCCTGGTTGGCGGCCGGCTTGACCTTCCCACGATGGAAAGGCGCGTCGATGGGGCGCCGACGCGGAGAGGGAGGCTTCGGATGAACATCGGCCATGCGTCCCGCGCGTCCGGGGTCAGCGCCAAGATGATCCGCTACTATGAGCAGGTCGGCCTGATCCGACCGGCCGAGCGCAGCGAGGCCAACAACTACCGCAGCTTCGACGAGCGCAACGTCAATGAGCTGCGCTTCATCAGGCGCGCCCGCAGCCTCGGGTTCTCGGTGGACGAAATCACCAACCTGCTCTCTCTCTGGCGCGACCGCGCGCGGCCGAGCCGCGACGTCAAGGCGATCGCCGATCAGCATGTCGCCGAGCTCGAGGGCCGTATCGCCGAGATGCAGGCGATGGCGGACACCCTGCGCCACCTGTCCGGCTGCTGCGCCGGCGACGACCGCCCCGACTGTCCCATCCTGGCGGATCTGGCGTCCGGCGATCCGCCGGCCGGGAGGGGCCGCCGCGCGGCGGCCCGTCCTTTCGGCGGCTGAAGGCCTATTGCAGCGACAGCACCTGGTCGCCGGCCGCGTTGAGCGTGAAGGTCACGGACTTGCCCGTCTTGGCGGCCTTGACCGCCTCGGGAGCCGCCTTGAACGTCATGGTCATCGCCGGCCACTTGAGGGCGGGGATCGGGCCGTGATGGAGGGTGATGGTCCCGGCCTTGGCGTTCACGCCCTTCACGACGCCCGAGCCCTGGACCGGAGCGGCGGCCTTCGGCGCGGCGGCGGCGTGGTCGGCGTGGTTTGCCGGCTGGGCTGCGGCCGGCGCGGCCACGGCGAGCGCACCGGCGAGGATCAAGGCAAGTTTCATGTCGGTCTCCTGAATCTCGGAAAATCTGCCCGCCCACTGCGCGGACCGTCGGTGAGATTACGCGCCGCCGCCGCGCATCCCTCAACCGGCCCCTCCGCCCCGTCCTTGACCTTGCCACGATGGGAAGCCCCATCTTCGGAACCGAGGCCAGCTTGGAGGTTTGAGATGCTTCGGTTCAAGGTCGATGGCATGGGATGCGGACATTGCGTCGGCGCGGTGACCCGCGCCGTGCAGGCGCTCGATCCCGCCGCGGAGGTCCGCGTGGACCTGCAGGCGGGAACGGTGGAGGCGCAGACCCGCGCCGACGCCGGGGCGGTGTCGCAGGCGATCACAGGGGCGGGATACGCGGTCCGCGCGCCCGCCTGAGGCGGCGGACGGAGTCCGGAGCCGCCGCAACCTTCCCCGGGCGACAACCTTCGCACGTCAATGGCGAGTTGCGCCCGGCCGGGAACGCCGGCCGCCCTCCGCGGGGTGGCCGGCCCTTCCGACACCAGGAGGCGCGCCATGCGCAGATGGCCCATCACCAGGTCTGCGCGGAGCGCCGCCGCCGCTGCGAAGCGGCGTGCCGGGCCGCCGCCGCAGCCCTCGCGCCCGCGGCCGCTACCCGTGGGTCGCGAACGGTCGGGTGCGGCCGGACCGGTCGAGCAGCAGCAGGGTCACGAAGCGCTCGGTCGCGCCGCCGGGCTGCTCCATCCCCGGGGAGCCTATCGGCATGCCGGGGACGGCGAGACCCAGGGCCTTCGGCCGCTCCCGCAGCAGTCGCGCGACGTCCGCCGGCGGGACGTGGCCCTCGACCACATAGCCCGCGATGACCCCGGTGTGGCACGACGAGAGCGTGAAGGGGATCCCGTGCTTCCCCCGCACCGGGGCCAGGTCCTCCACCTCGACGACCTTGGGCGAGAAGCCGGCGCGGCGCATGTGGGTGACCCAGCCGCCGCAGCAGCCGCACCAGGGGGTCTTGTAGACCGTCAGCTCGGCGGCCGCCGCGCGGGCGCAGCCCGCCGTCAGGCCCAGCGCTGCGGCGCCCAGGATCAGCGCGCGGCGACCCGGGCCTCGGGCGGGGGTGGGGGAGGGGTTGATCATCGGGAGACTCCTTTCGGCAGGGGGGACCGCCGGCCTGGCCGGCGGCGGCGCAGCAGCAGATAGCCCGCGGGGATGACGAGCATGGAGAGCAGCGGGGCGGTGAGCATGCCGCCGATCATCGGGGCGGCGATGCGGCTCATCACCTCGGCGCCGGCGCCGTGGCCCACGAGGATCGGCGCCAGGCCCGCCAGGATCACGGCGACGGTCATGGCCTTGGGACGGACCCGCAGCAGGGCCCCTTCGTGCACGGCGGCGGCCACGTCCTCGGGGCTGGGGTCCGGACCGCGCTCCGCCAGGGCGTGCTTCAGGTAGATCAGCATCACGACCCCGAATTCGGCCGCCACGCCCGCCAGGGCGATGAAGCCGACCCCCGTGGCGACCGACTGGTGGTAGCCGAGCAGGTAGATGGCCCAGACGCCGCCGGTCAGCGCGAAAGGCAGGGTGCCCATGATCAGGGCGGCCTCGTCCCAGCGGCGGAAGGTGGCGTAGAGCAGCAGAAAGATGATCGCCAAGGTCGCGGGCACCACCAGCTTCAGCCGCGCGGCGGCCCGCTGCAGGTACTCGAACTGGCCGGCGTAGGCGACGGACACGCCGGGCGGCAGCGTCACGTCCCTGGCGACGGCGCGGCGCAGGTCGGTGACGACCGAGTTCAGGTCGCGGCCCCGCACGTCCACATAGACCCAGGTCGACGGGCGGGCGTTCTCGGTCTTCAGCATCGGCGGCCCGTCCGCGACCTCGATGGCCGCCACGGTCCCGAGGGTGATCTGCTGGCCGGCGGGCGTCAGGATGGGCAGGCCGCGCAGCCCCTCGAGGCTGTCGCGCAGCTCGCGCGGATAGCGCACGCTGATCGGGTAGCGGGCGACGCCCTCCACCGTCTCGCCGACGGTCTGGCCCCCGACGGCGCCGCCGACGATCTCCTGGACATCGGCGATGTTGAGGCCGAAGCGGGCCGCGGCGGCGCGGTCGATCCGCACGTCCACGTAGCGTCCGCCGGTCAGGCGCTCGGCCAGGGCGGAGGAGACGCCGGGCGTGCGCTTGGCGACCCTCTCCACCTGGGCGGCCACCCGGTCGAGCTGGGCGAGGTCCGCGCCGGAGACCTTGACGCCGATCGGGCTCTTGATGCCGGTGGCCAGCATGTCGATGCGGTTGCGGATCGGCGGCACCCAGACATTGGCGAGGCCGGGGATCCGCACCACCCGGTCGAGCTCCTCGGTCAGCGTCTCCGGGGTCATGCCGGGACGCCACTGGTCGCGGGGCTTGAACTGGATGGTGGTCTCGAACATCTCCAGTGGCGCCGGGTCGGTGGCGGTCTCCGCGCGGCCGGCCTTGCCGAAGACGCTCTTCACCTCCGGGACCGTGCGGATCAGCCGGTCGCTCTGCTGCAGCAGGGCGGACGCCTCGGCCGCGGAGATGCCAGGCAGGGCGGAGGGCATGTAGAGAAGGTCCCCCTCGTCCATCGGCGGAATGAACTCCCCGCCCAGGCGGCTGAGCGGCCAGGCCGTGGTGGCGAAGGCCAGCAGCGCGACCACGAGCACCGTGCGGGGCCGGCGCAGCACCCAGCCGATGACGGGTTCGTAGGCGCGCGTGAGCCAGCGGTTCACCGGGTTGGCCGCCTCGTTCGGGATGCGGCCGCGGATCAGGAAGCCCATCAGCACCGGCACCAGGGTCACCGAGAGGATCGCGGCGCCGGCCATGGCGTAGCTCTTGGTGAAGGCCAGGGGCGAGAAGAGCCGCCCTTCCTGGGCCTGCAGGGCGAACACCGGCACGAACGAGAGGGTGATGATCACCAGGCTCAGGAACAGGGCGGGCCCCACCTCGGCGGCGGCGTCCGTGACCAGCCGCCAGCGGGTCGGCTCGTCCATGGCCTCGCCGGGGTTCTCGTGCGTCCACCGCTCGAGCCGCTTGTGGGCGTTCTCGATCATCACCACGGCGGCGTCGACCATGGCCCCGATGGCGATGGCGATGCCGCCCAGCGACATGATGTTGGCGTTGACGCCCTGCAGCCGCATGACGAGCAGGGCGAACAGCACACCGAGCGGCAGGGTCAGGATGGCCACCAGCGCCGATCGGGCGTGCCAGAGGAACAGGGCGCAGACCACGCCCACGACCACGAACTCCTCGAGCAGCTTCTGGCTGAGGTTGGCGATCGCCCGGTCGATCAGCTGCGAGCGGTCGTAGGTGGTGACCACCTCCACGCCGGGCGGCAGGCTGCGCCTGAGTTCAACGAGCTTGGCCTTCACCGCCGCGATGGTCTCGCGCGCGTTCTTGCCCGAGCGCAGGATGACGACCCCCCCGGCCACCTCGCCCTCGCCGTTCAGTTCGGCGACACCGCGGCGCATCTCCGGCCCGATCTGGACCGTGGCCACGTCGCCCAGGCGAACGGGCACGCCGCCGCGGGCGGTGCGCAACGGGATGGCGCGGAAGTCGTCGAGGGTTTTCAGATAGCCGCTGGCCCGGACCATGTATTCGGCCTCGGCCATCTCCAGCACCGAGCCGCCGGCCTCCTGGTTCGCCCGCTGGATCGCGCCCACGACCTCCTGATGGGTCACCCCGTAGGCCGCGAGGCGGACGGGATCCAGCACCACCTGGTACTGGCGCACCATCCCGCCGATGCTGGCGACTTCGGCGACGCCCGGCAGGCTCTTCAGCTCATAGCGCAGGAACCAGTCCTGCAGCCCGCGCAGCTGCGACAGGTCGTGGCGGCCGGAGCGGTCGATCAGCGCATATTCGTAGACCCAGCCGACGCCGGTGGCGTCCGGCCCGAGCGCGGCCTTCGCGCCGGCGGGCAGGCGGCCCTGCACCTGGTTGAGGTACTCCAGCACCCGGGAGCGCGCCCAGTAGAGGTCGGTCCCGTCCTCGAACAGCACATAGACGAAGCTGTCGCCGAAGAAGGAGTAGCCGCGCACCGTCTTGGCCCCGGGCACCGAGAGCATGGTGGTGGTCAGGGGATAGGTGACCTGGTTCTCTACGATCTGCGGCGCCTGCCCGGGATAGCTTGTGCGGATCACCACCTGCACGTCGGAGAGGTCGGGCAGCGCATCGACGGGCGTCGCACGGACGGCCATGACCCCCGCGACCAGGAGGGCCAGAGCGCCCAGCAGGACGAGGAACCGACCCCGCACCGAGGCCCGGATGAGGGCGGCGATCATCGCGCGGGCCTCCGCTCGAGCCGGCGCACGATCGGACCGCTCGCCGTTTGCTCGAAGGCGAAGGTCACCTGCTCGCCCGGCTTCACCGCATGGGCCAGGTGTGGATCGCCGAGCCGGAACGACATGGTCATGGCCGGCCACTGCACGGCCGGGATGGCGTTGTGGCTCAGGGTCACCTGGCTCGCCGTGATCTGCTCCACGCGGCCGACGCCTTCGATCAGGGACGCCGCGGCGCGAGCGGGGGGCGCGTCGCCGATCGGACGGGCCGCGACGCCGGACAGGCTGGCTTCGCTGTCGATGAGGAACTGGCCGGAGGCCACGACCTGTTCGCCTTCGCGCAGGCCGGCCAGCACCTCGGTCTGGCCGCCCGCCTCACGCCCGGTCCGGATTTCCGCCGGCTGATAGGTCCCGCGCGGCCCCGCCAGCATGACCAGCGTGCGCCGTCCGGTGCGGATCACCGCCTCGGTGGGGACGAGCAGCGCGGACTGCCCCACACCGCCGAACCGCACCGTGGCGAACATGCCGGGCCGCAACCGGCCGCCTGCGTTGGGCAGCTCGATCCTGACCGTGAGCGTGCGGCTGTCCGGCTGGACCTGCGGCAGGATCGCCGTCACCCGGCCGCCGAAGGCCTCGCCGGGATAGGCGGCAAGGGTGGCGCTGGCCGCTTCGCCGACGCGGATCTGGCCCGCCATCGCCTCGGGCGCCGCCGCGTTCAGCCAGACCCGGCCGAGGCCGTTGATCTCGGCCAGGGTCTGCCCCGCTGTCACGGTCATCCCGTCGCGGACCGAGAGCGTGCGGATCACCCCGCCCGAGGGCATGACGACGGTGGTCACGTCCCGCACGCGCCCGCCGCGTTCCACGGCCGCGATCAGGCCGGGGGGCATGCCCAGCAGCTGCAGGCGCTGGCGGCTCGCGCGGATCAGGGCCGCATCGCCCGATCGCCGCACGGCCAGGAACTCGGCCTGGGCGCCCGCCCAGTCGGGCACGAGGATGTCCGCCAGGGGCGCGCCCGCGCCCACGACGTCGCCGGGGGCGCGGCCGTAGACCCGCTGCACGAAGCCCGAGGCCCTGGACTGCACCACGGCGACGTCACGTTCGTTGAAGTCGATCACGCCCGTGGCGCTGAGACCGCCCGGCAACGCGCCGCGCTGAGCCCTGGCCAGGCGCAGGCCCAGGCTCTGCGTCTGCGCCGGATCGATGGCGACGCCGGGATCCGACGCCGCGTCGTCGGCGTATTTCGGCTGCAGCGGCATGTCCATGAACGGCGACTTGCCGGGGCGCGCGAAGCGCTGGCCCGGGTTCATGGGGTCGTACCAGTAGAGCACCTCGCGGCCGGCCGCCGCCGGCGCCGGAGCGTCCGCGGGCGCCGTCGCCCGGCCGATCAGGACGCCGC
>JBKOYY010000082.1:0-22840 GCA_046725615.1 Pseudomonadota bacterium | reverse complement strand
GTCGAGGGCCTGGCCCGACCGCACGCGCGCATCCTCGTGGACGCATCCGGCGGCCTCGACTCCTCGATCGTCTGCGCGGGCTTGGCCCTCTGCGGCGCCGGGGATCGGGTCGCGGCGGCGGTCAACTACCACGTGGCGGATGCGGCGGGCGACGAGCGCCAGTGGGCCGGCGCGGTCTGTACGCAACTCGGCCTTCCGCTCGTCACCGTCGACCGTGAGGCGCCGCCGCTCGTCGAGGCGGACTTCGCCGAACTGGCCCGTCATGTCGGGCCGGCGCTGTCGGGCCTCGACACGCCGCGCGACCGCGATGCGGCGGCCCGCGCCCAGGCGCTCGGCGCGACGGCCATCTTCGGCGGACAAGGCGGCGACGCCGTCTTCTTCCAGCTCCCGACGGCGCAGGTGATCGCCGACCTCTTCAGGAGCCAGGGCGCGCGCGCGTGGCGCCATCCGCTGATCACGGCCTGGCCCCGATGGCTCCGCCGCTCGGTGTGGTCGGTGCTGTGGGAGGCGTCGCATGGAACGCCGCCCGGGCCGGACGGCGGGTGGTCGACCCTGCTGGGGCCACGCGTCCGCGCCGGTCCCGCCGTCGCGCGGCATCCCTGGCTTCGGGATCTCGACGACCTTCCGCCCGCCAAGCAGCTGCAGATCCGGGCGGCTGTCGGCACGGGCCACCATCACTGGGGCCGGTCGCGCCGCAGCCGCGCCGCCGACATCGTCCAGCCCCTGCTGTCGCAGCCGGTGCTCGAGGCCTGTCTCGCGACGCCGACCTGGACCCATGTCGAGGGCGGCCGCGACCGCGCCCTGGCGCGCGCCGCGTTCGCCGGGACGCTCCCGGCCTCGGTGCTCGACCGCCGCTCGAAGGGGGCGCTTGGCAGCCACTACGCGCGCCGCGCCGCCGCCAGCCTCGACTTTCTGCGCCCGCACCTCCTGGACGGGGCGCTGTGCGACGCCGGCGTCCTCGACCGCGCGGCGGTGGAGGCGGCGCTTCGGCCGGAGGCGTTGATCTGGACGGCGGCCGGGGCGCGCCTCACGCGGGCCGCGCTCATCGAGTCCTGGGTCCGCTACTGGCAGACGCAGGTTCCCGACGCGCCGCGGGGCGCGCGGCGGTGAGCTGCGATCCTGTCGGTCCGAGATAGCGGTCGAACCAGGTGTTGAAGCGCTCCCATTGGTCACGGCTGGCCCAGGGTGCGTCCTGCACGTGACCCTGGCCCCAGTAGCGCACGAGGACCGCGGGATTGCCGCTGCGCTTGAGCGCCGCATAGAAGCGCTCCGCCTGGACCAGCCCCGTCGCGCCCATCTCGAGATCGCCCACCGTGAGCATGAGCGGCGAACGGATATGGGGTGCGGCGTAGAAGGGGCTCGCGCGCCGGTAGGGCTCCGGGGCTGCAAACGGCGGCGCCCGCAGCGCGATCTGGCCGGCCTCGACCAACCCCACCGTGGACTCCCGGAACGCGTGGCTCTCCTCGTCCTGCATCCATTCCCAGGGGCCGCGCAGCGCCCACGCGGCCGCAAAGTCGTAGTCGCCGCTCATGGCGACGCCGGCCGCGAACCGATCCGAGCGCCGCGACAGCACCGCCGCGGCCGAGAAGCCGCCGAAGCTGTGGCCGATGACGCCCACGCGCCCCGGGTCGATCCAGCCGGCGGCGGCGGCGCGGTCGACCGCTGCGACCGCGGCTTCGGATAGAGCGTCCGCGACGTCCGCGTCCGCCGCGGCCGGCGCCGGGGTGCTGGGATAGATGACGGCGTAGCCGCGCGCGGCCCAGAGTTGCGCCGAGAACACCGGCGGCCCGGCGTAGGCGGCCTCGGCTTCGCGCGGCGGCTTGGCCGTCTGGATCCGGCCGCCGTAGATCCACAACAGGGCCGGCGGGGGCCGGGCGGTTGGGTGCAGGGGGTGCACGATCCAGCCCGCCAGGTCGCGATCGCCCATGCGGTAGGTGAACCGTTGCACCGACGCGACCGGTCGGTCTCGCCACGCCGAGTTGAAGGTGGTCAGCGGCGTCGTGCGACCGGACAGGCGCAGCGCGGTCGTCCAGCCGGTGCGCTCCGCCAAGACCGCCCGGTCGAGCGTCGGGCTGAGCGCCGTGGGCGCGTCGGCCTCCAGCACGACACGTTCCGCGCGCGTGTCCAGCACCAGGGTCCGCAGGCCCTCGTCGCCGCGGACCTGCACGGCGACGCGGTCGCCGCGACGGGCCCAGGTTGACGCGAGGCCCATGCTGGGCCGCGCCTCCACGAGCCCGGTCACCGCCAGGCCGGCCGGCGAGACCGGGCGCGCGGGCAGTCCGGGCGCCGCCGCCCACAGCCGTCCGTCCGCCACGAACAGCGCGGCGTCCGGGCCGCCGGCGAAGGCCGCGAGGCCGGAGGCCGCGGCCTCGCTGAGGGCGACGACGGCGCCGTCTGACCAGGCGAACAGCCGGGCGGGCGGCGCGGCGCCGTATTCCGCGGATGCGGCGGCGGGTGGGCCACGGTCGTCCGCGCGGACCCCAAGGAACGCCGGCGAGCGCCCGATCCAGCCGCCAGCTCGAAAGCGGCTGTAGGCGCCCGCCGGCGCGCGGGCCAGGGTCAGGCCCGCGGGGAGGGCGATGTCGGTCGGCCGGCCGGTCGCCGCCTCCACCGCCACAAGACCGTCGCGACGCCCCCTGACCGGGCGCGCGGCGGCCAAGACCTGCGAGCTGTCCGCCGACCAGGCGAAGCTCGCGTAGTCCACGTCGTAGCGGTCCAGCCGGTGCGCGAGGCGCAGGCCTCGCGGGGTCGCCTCGAACAGCTGTAGCTCGCTGCGGCGCCCGGTGCGGGTGCTGAGCGCGTCGGGATCGTCGGCGCCGTAGCGGGCGACCGCCAGATGGCGGCCGTCGGGAGACGGCGTCACCGAATGGTAGGCGCCTTCGGCCAGGAGCTGCGCTCTCCCGGATGCCGGATCCGCCAGCATCAGCCCGCCGCCCTCCGGCGCCGTCGATGCCGCGACGCCCGGATTGCTGGAATGCACGGTCACCTGGGGCGCGGCGCCGGACCATGCCGCCCGCCAGCGCGCCAACTGGCGGACGGCGGCCACCTCGGCCGCGCCGCCGAGGGTCGGCGATCCCGGCGGGACGGCGGGGAAGGCCAGGCGCTCGCCGACCCAGCGGACACACTGCACAGTGGGGCTGGCGGCGAAGCGGATCAGGCGATCGCGGCGAAGGTCGAAGACGGCGAGCACCTTTCGGCCGCCGTCCAGCACGAAGCCCGCCACATAGCGCCCGGAGGGCGACCACGGTTCGCAGGGCGAGGGTAGGAAGGCGGCGTCCCGCCCGCCGATCGGGCGCGGGGCGCCGTCTGCCAGCGGCCACACGGTGGCCTGGGTCCCGGTCAGCTTCCACGGTGCGCCCCCCGTGGGCCGGTCGTTGCGTTCGACGCTGACGAGCACGGCGTCGCCTGACGGCGAGAACCACGCGCCGCGGACGGCGCGCTGCTCCGATAGCACCTCCTCGAAGGTCATCGGCGCGGGCGGCGGTGGGGTCGCCGCCCGCGCACCGGACGCGACCGCCACAACGGCGGCCGCCACCCGGACGACGGCTCGCCTCACCAGCGCTTGCTGATCTGCAGCGAGACGAAGCGGCCGACGACGTCGCCATTGGTCGCGTCGAACCCGAACCCCGTCGGGTTGTCGTAGAAGGGCGGCGCCCGGTCGAAGAGGTTGCGGACGTTCAGCATCGCGCTGACGCCGGACCAGGGAGAGGTGTCGGGCGCCGTGACCCGGACCGACAGGTCGACCGTGTCCTGGGCGCGTACGGTTTCGCCCAGAGCATCCTCGAACCCGCTCGTATGGTTGAGGGCGGCCCCGAGCGAGACCACGCCCCGCGTCCAGTCGGCGGTGAGCCGGCCGCGGAACCGGGCCGGGTTGCCCACGTCGCCGACGAACTTCCGGAAGGACGCCGCCGGGGTCACCGCGCGCTGGAAATCGAGCATCCAGGCGCCGTTCGCCGCCACGGTCAGGCGCCCGCCGACGGCGTCGCGGGCGTAGGACGCCTGGGCGTCGACGCCGCGCACCGTCAGCCCCGCGGTGTTCACATAGCGCTGGTCGAGGATCGCCCCGTAGTCGGTGGGCGCGAACACGCCGAGCTGGGGATTGAACAGCGGGCTCGCCAGCAGTTCGGCCAGGGCCGCGAAGTCGGCCGGATTGGTGGCGGCCGAGGTCAGGCGCACGAACGGCGCATAGGCCGGGTCGGTCAGGATCGTGCCGCGCGGGGCGCTCACCAGGGGGCGGTCGATCCGGTCCTTGAACTTGGTCTCGTACGCCGTGACGGCGAGCCGCGCGCCCGCCAGCGCGTCGGGCGCCAGGTCGAACCCGATCGTCCAGGACTTCGCGGTCTCTGGGCCGAGGTCCGGGTTGCCGCCCAATTTCGAGATGTTGCGGATGCGCTCCGTGCCGCGCGTGACCGTATTCGTGGCGAAGCTCTGTGGGTTGTAGAGCTCGAACAGCGCCGGCGCCCGGTAGGACTCGCCGTAGGTGGCGCGCACGAGCAGCCCGGTCATCGGCGTCCACTGCAGGCCGAAGCGGGGCTTCACCGTCGTCCCGAAGTCGCTGTAGCGCTCGGCCCGCACCGCCGCCGAGACCTCGAGCCGCTGCAACAGCGGGCGGCTCGCGTCGTCCCCGATCAGGGGCGCCTGCACTTCCGCGAAGGCGGAAGTGACGGTGCGGTCCTCGGTGAACGGACGGGTGGCCGCCGGCGCCGGGCTCGACGCGTAGCTGGAGCCGCGGGAGCGGAACGTCTCGCGCCGCGCCTGGAGGCCCAGCGCCGCGCGAACCGGTCCGGATGGCAGCCGGAAGAGCGTGCCGTCGGCCTGCAGGTTCGCCGAGCCCACCTGGCTGCGGTAGCGGGACTTGCTGACCGCCGAAGTGATCGCCGCGACGGTGGTGGGCGAGTTGCCCGAGGCGATCGAGGCGTAGGGGTTGAAGAAGCCGTCGCGCGCCGCCGAATAGGCCGTCGCCGGATTGTCGGCCGCATTCCCCAGGGCCTCGGCGAGGATGCCGGAGTGGAGGCCGCCGGTCTGGGTGGTCTCGATGATCTCCTGGGCGCCGGCGACATAGCCTTCGACCCGCCAGTCGTCCCAGGCCTGGGCCTCGCCGCCCAGGGACCCCGACCAGCTCTCGACGCCCGCCTCGGAAAGCGGGTTCGGCGCGAGGCCGCCGAACGAATACTGGATCTGGTTGGTGGCCGCGCCGTTGGGCGAGACGAAGAACGGGTTGTTGCGTCCGACCGTCAGGGTCGAGGTCGCCGGCGGGGTCCGCGTGCGTGCCCGGCGGAAGCCGTAGCGAACGTCGCCGGACAGGGTGATCGTGCTTGAGAGGTCCTGCGCCCATGACAGGTAGGCGCTGTGGCGGCGTTTATCCGGGAGGACGTCCAGCCCCTGGTTCTGGTTGAACCGGTTGACGACGTCCGCCTGGAAATCGCTGGGCCGGAGCCCGACCCCGGACGAGTTCGCGGGGATGGCCCAGAACGGCACGATGGCGGCCGTCACGGGGTCGGTGCGCACCACGTTGCCCGGGTAGCTGAAGCTGTCCCGATGATCCGTGCCGCCGAGGGGGCGGAGGTCGGCGCTCGCCGTGAACCGGCGCTGGCTCGCCGTGAGGGCTTCCCGGCGATAGCCCTCGTAGGCGAAGAGCACGTGGCCGCTGGCCCAGGTGCGGCCGAACGCGCCGGCGAAGACCCCTTCCCGCGGGCCGTGGTCGCCGGTTCCCGCGCGCAGGCGGATCTCGCCGCCGTCCAGCGTCTCTCGCAGCACGACGTTGACGACGCCGCCCACCGCATCGGAGCCATAGAGCGCCGAAGCGCCGTCCAAGAGCACCTCCACCCGGTCGACGACGATCGCCGGAATGGCGGACAGGTCCGCGAAGTCGCCGCGGTTGCCGGAGCCGGCCAGGCGACGGCCGTTGACGAGCACCAGGGTCGCGTCGCTGCCAAGGCCGCGCAGGTTGATGCCGGTGGCGTAGCCCGAGTTGGTCGAAAGCGGGTCGGCGCGGACCACCGCCGTCGCGTCAGTGCTCTCGCCGCCGAAGTTCTGCGGCAGCGCCTGCAGGGCGCCCGAGACGGTCGCATAGCCGGAGCGTTCGAGCGCCACCTGGTCGACCACCAGCACGGGTGCGGCCGGGCTGCCGCCGCGGATGTGCGTGCCGGTGACACGCACTTCGGCCACCATGTGCGGCCCGGCAGGCAGGGGAGCGCCGTTCGCGGTGGCGATCGGCTCAGCGCCGCCCGCCGACGCCACTTCGAAAGGGCGAGGCTCGGAGGTCTCGTTGGCCGCAGGCGCGGCGGCCGCCCGGGTTCGCCGCAGCTTCAGGACGACGACGCGGGGGCCGGTGCGCCGGGCGTCGATGGTTCCGGCGGCGAACAGGCGGCGAAGGGCGTCCTCGGTCGTGTACCGACCGCTCAGCGCCGGAGCGGGCCGGCCCGCGACGAGCTCGAGGGGATAGACCAACTGGTCGCCGGTCTGGGCCGAGAGGGCGGCCAGCGATTGCTCCAGCGTGCCGGCCGGGAGGTTGATGGGCTTCTCGCCCGCCGCCAGGGCGGGCGCGGCCGCGCCGACGAGGACGCTCGTCGCCAGTGTTCCCAAGAGTACGCGGCGCAGACTCTGACCCAACGCAACCCGTCGCATGCAAGCTTCCCCCGCGGGTCGCGGTCGGGCCGGTCCCATCGACCGAGCCTTCTGACGTCGCGATCCGTCAGGCGCGGCAGACGCAAACGGGGCCGCGACACCCTACGGGGCGGCGAAAAAAATCTGTCACGCGCCGGGGGAGGTCGGCGCGGGGGCCAGACGCCAGGTCCCGTTTGGGGCTCGCGTCAGGCTGAGATCGTGGAAACCGGCGACGCCACGGGCGAAGGACTCCGCATCGCCCACGTCGAAGAAGCCGCTGACGGGCTGGGCGCCGAGGCCTGAGCCGTCGAGCTCGACCTTCTGGGCGCTGTAGCGGTTCACCTCCGCGACGGCCGCGGCCAGCGGCGTGTCGCGGAAGACGAGGCGGCCCGTCGTCCAGCTGGTGGTGCGGGTCGCATCGACCTTTGCGGTGCGGATGCCGGCGCCACGGGTCAGCAGCGCCTGCTGGTTCGGCTGCAACACCACCGGCGCGCCTTGGCCTTGGTCCGGGCTCACGCGCACCGAGCCCTGCAGCAGCGTGACCTGCACGTCGCCGCCCCGGCGGCGGACGTCGAACTTGGTCCCGAGCGCCCGGACCTGGATCCCGTCGACCACCACGATGAACGGGCGGCGGGCGTCGTGGGCGACGTCGAAGAAGGCCTCGCCGCGGGTGAGGGTGAGGCGCCGCTCCCCGTCGCGGAAGGCCACCTTCACCTGGCTGTCGACGTTGAGGTGAACCCGGCTGCCGTCCTCCAGGCGGACCACCTTCTGCTCGATGTCCTGCGTGCCGTAGGTGGGCGTCAACGGCTGGACGGCCAGGTAGCCGCCCCCGACCACGGCGATGGACGCCAGCGTGATCGCCCCGGCCAGGCGCGGGCCGCGCAGCCAGGCGCGCCACCCCGACCGGCGCTTGCCGCGGTCCAGCGCCTCCTGGGTCATGCGGGTGATCTCGGGGTCGGCGGCGTGCTCGCCGGAGGCCTCCCAGAACGCCTCCGCCTCCTCGTAGGCGGCGTCGTTGGCCGGGTCGTCGCGCCAGTCGCGGAACTCGCGGACCGTCTTCGTGCTGATGGAGTGGTTGCCGAGGCGGGCCAGCCACTCGGCGGCCTCTTCCTGCGCGCGCGTCCGCTTGGGTGCTGGGTCGCTCATGCGTCGTCGCCTAACCGCGGTACCGCGCCATGCACAGCTTGAGCGCCTGGGTCATCCGCTTCTCGACGGTCTTGACCGAGATCCCGAGGTGCGTGGCGATGTCAGCATAGGTCAAGCCGCCGAACCGGCTCAAGACATATACGTCGCGCAGGTTGCGGGGGAGCTTGGCCACCACTTCGCGATGGAGGAGGGTCTCGTGCTGGTCGGGGAGGGTGATCCCCTCGGGGACGTCCTCGCCGGCGACGAGACGCGGGCGCTTCTGGGCCTGTTCGCGGCGCAGGTGGTCCTGGGCCGCGTTGAGGGCGATCCGCGCCAGCAAGGCCTTGGGGCTGCGCCAGTCGATGGGGTGCTGGGCGAGGCGCAGGAAGGTCTCCTGCGCCAGGTCCTCGGCGACCTCGCGGCCGAACCGGCGGGCGATGAAGGCGACGACCCAGTTACCGTAGGTGCGGTAGAGGTCGGCGACCTCGGCTGACGGCGTTGGAACCGCCGAATCGTCCGGGCGCTTGTTTCTGTCCGGCGCAGTCACGAATTTCCTCCGTGAGCCTGATTTCAAGCTCAAGGAGGTGAGATTCTCACCTAAAGAGGTGAGTTGTACACCTTCGAATAGCGCTCAAGTCCGCGCTGCCGTCCGTGACTGCTCGATGATCACGGCGAGGCAGATTCGCGCGGCACGGGCGCTGTTGGGCTGGTCTCAGCAAGAGCTGGCCGACAAGGCCATCGTGTCGACGAATGCTGTGAACCGACTTGAGCGAGGGTTGGTCGATAGTCGGACAAGCACCCTTGCCGCAGTTCAGAAGGCTCTAATCAGAGGCGGCGTAGAGTTCATATCTGCGGATGTGAAGGGCGAAGGCGTCCGTCTCATAGCGCCATCTGGGGATGACCAGTAGGCCGAGGTGACCCCGTGAACGAGGCCACCTCGCTAGTTCCTCAGGGCCGTCGCGACCAGCGAAGTTCGTAAGCGCTATCGTTCTCGACGAGGAGACCGCAGAGCGGGGCGGGCAGGCCGGGGTCGTCGATGCGGACGGACAGGCAGGGCGGTTTGCCCTCGCGGGTGATTGTCCACGCGCCGCCGACTTCGGTCTGACCGATGAAGACGCGGTGGTCCGGGGCCTTCTCGGCGGTGGGCTCGACGGGGCGGATCTCCACGCCCTTCACATTGAGCGTCAGGGTGCGGATGGCGCCTTGGAAGCGGCCGTCTGGGGTCTTCGTGAAGGTTCCGATCGTGGTCATGGCGGTCTCCTGTGGTGGCGGGCCGCGCCAGCCGCGGCGCCGATGGCGGTCTCGGGGCCGGGACTTGAGGACGGCGGGCAGCCCTGGCCCGCAGCGGAGCGGAGGACGGCGGAGCCGTTGCCGGGCGGCCGGTCCCGGCCGAGCTCGAGCCGATGGCGCCGTGACGGCGCGGTCCGGCGCGGGAGATCTTCCAGGCCGCTGCGATCGGTGGCTGGGCGATGATCGCGGGCCGGGCGGTGGCGCGCAGGTCGCGGGCTGGCGGGTCTGCGTGACGGGGGAGGGGGATCTGGCCCGGCGGTGGGTCGCCGCCGGATGGGTCGCCGGTCGCTGGGGGACGTCGTGTCCTGGCCGGCCTGCGCGGCCGCTCGTGGCGTGAGGGGGTCAAGGTCCGATCCCGTCGCAACGGCGGCGCCGGCTTTCCTCCCCTGAGCTGCGCTCATTCCTCGCGAGGCAAGAAAGCCGGCGCTTCGCCGTCCTCCGCTGCGCTGCGGGCCCTGCGGGCTGCGGCGCGATCCTGCCGACCTCGACTCTCCGTCGCCATCGAGGCCGCGGCAGGCGCGGTCCGAGAACAGGAGACTTCCCATGGCGACCATCGGCACCTTCACCCTGAGCGGCGACGGCTCCTACGCGGGCTCGATCAAGACCCTCACCCTCAACGTCAAGCAGGCCCAGCTGCGGCCCGTCGACAAGGACAACGACAAGGCTCCCGACTACCGGATCTTCGCCAACGGCACGGAGTTCGGGGCGGCCTGGAAGAAGACCTCGCGCGAGAACCGCGACTACCTCTCGGTCAAGCTCGACGACCCCAGCTTCCCGGCTCCGATCTACGCGAACCTCGTCGACGCGGAGGAGGGCTACAGCTTGGTCTGGTCCCGCAGCCGGACCGTGAACTGAGCGCCCTGGGCGGTGGCTCCCGAAGCCGGAGCCGCCGCCCGCACGCCGGGGCTCGCCGGGCGGCGCTCCCCGAGATCGGACTCGCCAAGCGATGAAAGTTTTGTCTTTGTTCCCATCATGCTTCCGGACAACGACAACAGGCCGCCGGCCGAGGCGAGCCGCGTCCTGCCGATCCTCGGCCGGGTGGGGCCGGACGGCCGCCTTCAGCTTCTGCGTCCGCTCGCGGCCGAGGTGGTCGACCTTCCGCGGCCGCCGTGGCCCAGCGACCCGCGGCAGGCCTGACCATGGCCCAGGCCACAGCAAGGGCGGATGACCTGCTGGCCAGCGTTGCGGAGGCCGGGTTCTGGGTCGCGCCGCGCGACGCCCTGCGGACGCTGGGCGAGATCGTCGCGCAGGGGCACGCCCTGGCGGCGGGCTGCGCGCAGTGTGGCCACACCCGGCAATGGCTCGCGGGCGAGCTCGCCGC
Source organism: Pseudomonadota bacterium (assembly GCA_046725615.1). Classification (GTDB taxonomy): domain Bacteria; phylum Pseudomonadota; class Alphaproteobacteria; order Caulobacterales; family Caulobacteraceae; genus Phenylobacterium. The sequence continues at coordinate 12,498 of JBKOYY010000082.1, read as the reverse complement.
CGCGCCCGCCGCGCTGACGGCGGGCGCCGTGGCGGCGCGGCTCGTGTGCGGAGAAGGCGATTGTCGGTCCCGCATCGGCACGCTGGCGGTGCTGCGGCCGCCCGATCGCCGCCCCGGGGCGCGACGGCGGCATCTCAGCGACCTCGACATCGCCCGCATCCACGCGATGGCGGCGCAGGCCACCGAGACCTATCGGCCGCCGATCCTTGAGGACCTCGATGCGCCGATCCGGGTGGGCGCCTGCCTGCCGGGTCAGGAGACCTATGTCGGCGCCCAGGTGATCGCCGCCTGGCGCGGCCGGCTCATCCTCGGATGGCCGCTCGGCCGCCGGGCGCGCGACCGTCGCCGCGCCGTCGACGACATGCTGGCCTGATCCGATGGGGACGAAGAACCCGGACGTCGTCGTCGCGCCGCCCAGCGCGATGACGGCGCTGACGCTCGCCGAGATGCATGTGCGCGGCTGGGAGGTGAAGGCCGCCTGCAGCCGCTGCGGCATCAAGCTGCGCATCAGCCTGCCGGCGATGATCCGCACCCACGGCCCCGACGCGGTCTGGTGGGGGCGCAAGGCCCGGTGCCCCGGCCTGGAGTGCCAGGACGGGACCCTGACCTATGCCGCCCGTGCGCTGCGGGGCGGGTCCTGGGTGTCGCTCACCCCAGCACCGGGCGAGCTCGCGCTGGCCGCACGCCAGAAGCGGCAGCGTGTCTATCCCGGACCGCGATAGGGCGGATGGCGCCGCGGCCCTTGGCCCGGCTGGGGCGGCCCGCAGGGCCGGCGGGTGACCGCCATGAGGGGGCGGTCTTGCGCCCTCGTGGCGGTCGAGGGGAGGGGCCAATCTGCAAGGCGACGGTCTAGGGCAGGATAGACTTGCCGGCAGCTTTGTAGACAGGAGCCCTGTCGATGCCCGTGCTCAGCGCGCGCGTGACGGACGATGTGGCGGCCCGCTTCGATGCGGCGGCGGCCTCGACCGGCGGCCGCTCGGCGCTGCTGCGGCGCCTCGTCGAGGGCTCCGCGGGCGGGGCGGGGCTGGACCCCTCCGCGTCGTCCGGACCTCGTGACGCGCTTCGCCTGATGGTGCGGCTGGCGGCGCCGGAGGCGCGTCACGTGGCCGACCAGGCGCGGTCCCTGAGCCTGCCCCGCGCCGCCTGGGTGGCGGCGCTCGTGCGCCGGCACGCGACGGGCGCGCCGCGGTTTCCGCGGTCTGAGGAACTGGCGCTGCTGGCGATCCACGGCGAGGTCCGCCGCATCGGCGTGAACGTCAACCAGATCGCTCGCGCCCTGAACACGGCGGTCATGGAAGGCCGGGTTCTGGACACCGAGCTCGGCGCCGTCGACGACCTGCGCCGCGAGTTGCGGGCGCACATTGCGGGCCTGTGCGAGGCCTTCGCTGGCAACCTTGCCTACTGGGCGGTCGAGCTGTGAGCGATTTCCGCACCGTGGCCGGCTTCGAGGACGTCTGGCGACCGCCGGTCCGGCCGCGCGTGAGGCGGCCGGAAGAGGTGCTCTCGCCGGCGGATCGCGCCGCCGGGGTGCGCGCGCGGCTGCAGCGCATCGTGCGGCGGGCGCCCGAGGTGATGGTCAAGGTGACCGGGCGGACCCGCGATCCCGCCCATCTGGCGGCGCACCTCGCCTACATCACCCGCAACGGCCGGCTCGCCGCCGAGGATCGCGACGGCTGCCTGATCGCGGGGCGGGACGACGTGGCGGACCTCGCCCGCGACTGGTCGGCGGCCGCGATGATGGACAGCCGCCGGCGCGCGAACTCGCCGTTCAGCGTGAGCCTCATCCTGTCGATGCCGGCCGGCACGGACCCGCTGAGGCTCCGGGATGCGGCGCGCGCCTTCGCCCAGGAGACCTTTGCGGACGCACGCGAGTACGTGCTGGCGCTGCACACCGACACGCCGCATCCGCACGTGCATCTCACGGTCAGGGCGTTGGCGGACGATGGTGGTCGGCTCAATCCGCGGAAGGGGGATCTGGAAGCCTGGCGACAGGCCTTCGCCCGGGCGCTGCGGGAGCGCGGCGTCGAGGCCGAGGCCACGCCGCGGCGAGCGCGCGGCGTCACGCGGAAGGCCGAGCGGGGTCCGGTCCTGCGGCTTCGCGAGCGCCACGCCGCGGGGCGGGGCGGCCTGGGGCGAGTCGCGCGGGAAAAGATCCGGCAGGCGGCTGAGCTCGCGTTCGGCGAGCCGCCCGCATCGACGGCCTGGGATCGGCGGATCGCCGCCCGGCAAGCTCAGGTGCGTCGCATCTACCTGGCCCAGGCCCGGCTTCTCCAGGCATCGACCGATCCCGCTGACCGCGCGCTCGGCGCGGACGTCGAAGTGTTCGTCCGGAGCTTGCGGCCGCCCGACACGGAGCGCTTGGCCCTCGCCCGGGCGCTAAGAGACGCCAACGAGAAGTCGCGACCGTCGGTGCGCCCCCTCGGCCCGCAGAGGGACCGTTCGTGACTCATCAGAGACGTTCAGTGTGTCCGTTGGCTGGTCGCGACCTCAACTAGAGCTGAGAGGCGTAGATATCCAGGAGACGACGTCTCAGCTGTTCGCGGCGCTGGCTCAGTTTCGGAATGCTTCAGAATGCGATCGCTCTCAAGGCCTTCTCCAGCGAGAACTTGCCGGTTGTCCCGTCTTCAAACGTCACTCCGAAGCACCGGGTGGTGTAGCCGGGGCCGCGATCGTGGGTCGGGTAGAAGGATGCCGGCGGGGATTTCAGGTCCCACCGCGTCCTGTCGCAATAGGCGCGATAGACGGCGCCGATTTGCTGCGACTCGTCTCCCGAGAACGCCTTGCCGACCTCTTGGCCCTTGAGGAGGTCCTCGAAGTACGCCTGCGCCGCCGTGATGGTCTCGAAGTGCTGTCCGGTGGCAAGCGTCACGGACTTGGCCATGTCAGAGTCCTCAAGCGAATAGGTTTGGGGGCGAGCCGACCACCCCTCTGCTGCGGCGGCCGGATCCGATCAGACCCGCGGCGTGATGCGGGCCGCAGTGCGGATGTCGGCGATCTGGGTGCCGACGGCCTGCAGATTCTGACGCATATCGTTGAACACCGGCTGCTCCGCCTCGGGATCGCTGATTGTGACGATGGCCGTAAACGGTACCCCCTCCTCCGGCATGACCTCGCCAGCGCGGGTCAGGTAGTCGACGAACAGCCGCCAGTTCGAGGAGGGGCCGACGCCCTGCGGGAAGCTCTTGGCGAGGACCTTGACCGGGTTCCATTTCAGGTCGTGCTCGATCAGCTCCGCCTCGATGGCCGGAGCCTCGCGCTTGGAGGGAAGATAGAGCGGCTCGAGCCGACCCTTCCACCCGCCGTTCGCCTGCTCCTGCTGCAGGGTGGCGTTGATGTTGACGCGCACGAATTCCGAGCCAAACCGGGCGTCCAATCTTGGCGTCGAGACCAAGGTGATCTTCGCTCGACCTCGGCACTTCCCGCCTGGACCGACCAGCGACGCGGGCCACGCGAAGCGGAAGCTGATCTGCTGATCGCGCTTGATGCGCGACGCGAAGACCAAGGTGATGGAGTGGTCGCCGGTTTCCAGGATTCGGTCCGCGGACGGCGGCATGCCAAAGCCAACCATATGGCGCGCGACCGGTGCCAGGGCCTTGGCCTGCAACGGTGCCGGCATCTCTGCATGGTGGACCAGCAGGCCGATCAGGGTCTCCCGCGAGACCTCCCCCTCGATGAGGTGATCGAGGACGGCGGCGGTCTTGGCGGCGAGCGGCGAAGCGTAGCTGGTACCGCAGCCGTCCACGATCGTTCCGTCTGGGAGAATGGAGAACAGTCCGTGACCCAGTTGCGGATGCTGCGCGTGCGCGCCGCCGACATGCGCCAGATCGGGCTTCACACCGGCCCGCAGGCCCGGGCCACGCCGACTGAAGCGGGTCGGTGCGAAGGGCAGGCAGCCGCTGTGGCCCGGCGGGTTGAGCGCCGCGACCGCTACGTTGCGGGAGCTCTCGGCGGGCGTGAGCAAGCCGTCGTTGCGCGCCGTGGCGAGATTGGCGAGCGCGGCGTTGGTGTCCACCGGCCACTCGGCGCGCAGGTCCTGCGGCTGGATGTTCCCCGCCGATATGAACACCACCGCGTTGTTGCTCTCCGCTATCTGATCGAGGCGAACGGCATGCTGGCTGTACCGGTCCGGGGCCGCCGGCTGCATGATGTTGAGGCTCATGTTGAACACCCTCACACCATGCCGGCCGCGGGCGTCGGAAACCGCAGCCTCCATCTCGTCGAAGAACTGCGGCAAACCCTCCGGATAATACGACGCGAAGGCTCCGGGTTTGCGCTCGTTCGGAAACACGGCGACGTCGACCAGCTCCGCGCCATCGGCCTCAGGGCAGATGTCCGAGCCGTTCAAGGCGGCGCCCACCGCGGCCAATCCGCCGATGAATGTCCCATGCGCGAGGTCGACGTCTTCGTCAGCGAGGACGTCCCACCGATCGATCACCCAGTCCGACAGGGCTTCACTGATGCCGCCATCGATAATGCCGAGCTTCGGATGGGTCCGGCGGCTGTCGCGGAGTGGGATGCTGGCATCGGTCGGACGCGCCCGCGGGGTCTCGCTCCTCGGACCGGCGGCGCGGACGACGATGCCGGGCAGTTCGATCCGCCGCACCAGGGGGTGAATGTCCAGGAAGGCGAGCAGGCGTGCGTGGCGCGCGACATCGGCGCTGAACGGGGCGAGGTCCCGACGCCGCTCGCTTAAGGCGACGTCGCTTAACCGAAGCACCGGTTGATCAATCGAGTCGTCTAGCCGGACCGAGAGGATCGGCTGCTTGCTGCGGCTGTTCGGCAGCATCTCGACCGAAAGGCCTCGCTCCAGCGCGTTGAAGCCCGCGACAAAACTCTCCGCGAGACGGCGGAGGCCCGGGTCGAGGCGATCCCATTCCGAACGAGGAGGGGGCGTGTCGAAGAGCTCGACATAGTACGCGCCGCCTGTCAGCGGGTTCGAAAGCCAAGCGACAGCCTCGTCGACGGAGAAGCCGCGGCGATCCGCAGGTCCGTACAGTTCAATGCGATCGATGGCACCGGTTTCGCTCTTCCGCGCCGACGGAGCTGGTTCGTCCTTTTGCTTCTTTTCGTTGAACCGCATCCTCGTCACGGTCTCGGCTTGCGCGATCTCGACCGCGACCTGGCGCAGGGCTCCGGGCCGCGCCTCGATGAGCATGACCCCAAGATCCCCACCCCCGACCACAGGCGTCCGATCCTCCCGGAACAGGCTGGCAACCGGACGATGGCTCTTGGCCCAGGCTTCGCGGCGCAACGTGACCTTCACGAAGCCAACGTCGCCTTGGGCCTGCGCGCTAAGGACGCCGGAGATCGTCTCGATCTGTTCGATCAGGGCGGTGCGATGGGCCCTAAACTGGGCGTCGCGGCCCGCGAAGAAATCCTTGCGGCCGCCGCCGCCGCCGGCTTCGCGAACTTCCTCGTAGTTTTCGGGATTGAGGATGATCTGGATCGGGCTAGCCATGCGGCGCCTCCGCTTCGCCGGACCGGGCCGCGCGGCCCAACTGACGGCTTACCGTCGACTTATCCTTGCCGGCAATTTCACCGATGTCGGCCATGGAGAAGCCGAGGATCGGGTCGTCCCGCATGGCTCGGAACAACTGGCTGGAGTCGTCGAACAGGAGCGCGCGGCGCTCGCTCTGCACGCGTGCCGCATTGAGCGTGGCGAACTGGCGCAGGGTGTCGAGCAGCCCTCGCTTGTCCTCCTCTCGAACCGTGGTGGCCTTCTTGTATGTTCGGACGAGGGACTCGATCTCGGCGCCGGTCGAGCCCTCGGTGAACCACGCGATCAGCCGCAGATGGATGTCTGGAGCTTGTACAGGTGGCATGAAATGCGTGGCGATCGCCTTTCGCATCTCGAAGTCCGGCTTTGGGATCTCGAGCTGGACCTCAAAGCGGCGCCACACCGCCGGGTCCAGGAGCTTGGGGTGATTGGTGATGCCGATGGTGAAGCCGACATCGCGCCGTGCGTCGAGGTTCTGCAGAAGCGCGTTTACGACGCGCTTGATCTCCCCAACCTCCTGCGGATCATCCCGCACCTTCGCGATGGCGTCGAATTCGTCGAGGAGCAGAATGCAGCGGTGACGATTGGCGAACGTGAACAGATTGCCAATGTTGCGCGCGGTGGTGCCGAGGAACGACGACACGAGCCCATCGAGCTTCACCAACACCACGGGCAGGTCGAGCTGTTGGGCGATGGACAGCGCCAGACGGGTCTTGCCGGTTCCCGGCGCTCCGTAGATCAGGCAGGTTTTCGACGGCCGGATGTCGATTTCAGCCAGGGCATCGAAGTTCGCCCACTCCTCGATGATGGTCTCGATCGCCTGGCTGACAGTGGCGTTGAACAGCGGCGCCACCGACGGGGTCTCGGCCGGAAAGACGACCTCAGCCAGCGCGGCCGCAGTTTCGCGATCCACGGGCACGGGTGTGTTGCGCGTCAGCGGTTCGCCCGAAACCTGAGCCTTGGACCGCTCAATGCGGCTGGGCGACAGTTCCTTCGTACGATCCGCGGTTGTCAGGATGCTGGTCAGCGCCGCAGCCTGCTTTTGCTCCCCATCCTTCGCCAGGGCGTCACGTAAACGCTCGATCTGCTTGCGCAGCGCAGGCGACGCATCGGCCACCGCCGCGCGACACAGGGCCTGGACGATCGTGAAATGTTCCATACGCGGTTCCTCCGGCGCGTTGCATATCTGCGCCGATGCGATGCGTATATATCCTACCTTGTTGCAACACAATTGGATATCGGTGCGTATATGGCGGTTTATGATGCGTGAAGAACGAAGGTTGTTGCGTATGGCTGCATCGAAAGACCGGGCGACTGTGTCTGCCGAGCCGGCGCTCGTGGCGGGCACCAGCTCAGACCCAGACCTGCGCCATTCCGTAATCGCCCAAAATGGAATGGAGCATGGTTTGATGTAGCGGCTCGCCCCGTCGTAGGCGTCCGGGTGCCGTCTCCGAAGATGTCGTGTTCAGGGCGGCAAGCCAACTTCCGCAACTGGCGCGCTGGAGAAACTACGCGCTTGTGAGTTTAGGCGGAGCATCGCAGTTTCGCTTTGCCGTGATGGGGGGAATTTACATGCGAAAGTGCCCTTCTGCCTTCCTCGTGGCGATCGCTGCCCTTGTAGCGCCGAGTGCTATGGGCCAGACACCGCCCCCATCACTCACCCCCGTTATGCTAGGCGGCCTCCCTCCGCAGATCAGAGATCAGCTTGAAGAGGTCGGGCGAGCGTGCAGAGGCGTACCGTCAGAATTCAGCTCGATGTACGCTTACAAGCTCGACGTGAACTCCGACGACCACACCGATTTTGTATACTTCCCCGGTTACGGGCTCCGTTCATTCCCTAGCGGGCGCGCGGGATACTGCTCGGCGAACTGGCTGCCGACTATCATCGCCGTGTACGACGGCAAGGGTGCCTACAAAGAAGTTGTTCAAGGGACAGGCGAGGGGATTCTGGTCGGGAACGACGAGGTGCTCTTCATCACGCAATGCACCGGTAGTTGGGAAAAGTTTGGTGGTCGTCAGCTTGGCGTGCTGGACGCCTCGCAGATGAAGGTGGTCGGCTTCGGAAAGTGCCATGCCAACTTGGCCGCAGCGATCGCTGAAGCGGCCAAGCGAGGCTACCGCGTGCCTCGTTTCCTCGATCCCCACTAGTCGTCCCGAACGTCGCCTCTCTGGCTTGAAGCTGGTGCTATCGGAGGGGTCGCTCGCGCACCCTGGCGTTGGTCAGAAGGCGCCATACCGCTCCATCTCGACCGCCCGGTTAGCCGTGAGACGGACCATGCATGTCAGGTAGGACATCGCCGCGCCACTTCCTCCGTGAAGCGTCTGTGCATCACAGTCTGCATCGCGGAAGGCGACCCAAGCCCGCTGAGCCTTCTCCAGGCGAGAGCGGAAACCGGGGTCGGCACCTCTAAGGCGCTCGTTGTAAGCGGCGTTAAGGTTGGCCTTCTGTCTCTGCAGTTCACCGTCCAGGCAGTAGCCTTGGTCGACGTTTGCAGCGGCGCCAGCCATGCACCGATGAAACGCCGCCGAGACGTTGCTGCCGAGGTCGTTGTCCGCCGCCGCGACGTCGGGAGCAGCGCAGAGCGCGACTGCGATGAAGATCGCGATCCGTTCCATGATCACCTTCGAGGAAACAGCTAGGGCGGCTGGGGCTGACACGCCTTTGCCCTCGTCCCAGCGCGTCGTGAGGCAGGTTGCCTCACGCGCCCTGGAACGGCTAGCGGCACGCCGTCCGAGCATCGCATTTCGGGTAGGGCTCCAAGTTCCGCATCTGGCGCATCTGAGACTCTGCGGATCGGACCTGGGGGGCCGGAGGACTTCAGCGCCGCCGTTCCCGCGCCGGGCCGGCGGGGGCGCCCCGGTCCAGCCACTGCGCGAGGCGGGCGCGGGCGGCGGCGAGGATGCGGGCCTGTTCGGAGGGCTCGACGACGCGGTTGCGGACCACCGCCTCGACGATGCGCACGCGATCGCGGCCCTCGATGGCCGAGGCGCGAGGGGGCGGGGCGTCCGATTGGCGTTCCGCCTGTTGGCGATCCCGCTCGGTGGGCCGATAGCCGCGGACCTCCAGGCCGGCGGCGCGGGCCATGAGCCAGACCTCCCGGCGGAATTCCGTGTGGCCGCGGACGCTGATCGTGGTCCAGCCGCGGTGCTGGGCGATGGCGACGAGGTCGCGGATGACGTGGGGATCGTTGCGGCCCGTGGAGAGCCGGTGGCCCTGGTCGCGGAAGGTCGCCGTGTCGGCGCGGGCGTCGGCGTAGAAGCCGAGTCCGGCGCCGCCGCGACGCTCGGTGAGATAGCGGCGCTGGATGCGCTCGGGCACGTCCCCGGGCGTCGCCGAGCGGGGGCGGCCTTCCGGTGCGACGATGTTGAGGTCCTCAGCCATGGCGGGGCTCCTTCGGAAGCGTGGGCTCGGTGGCGTCGAGGAAGCGCTCGACCCAGGCCGCGATCTCGGCGGGGGCGGCGCCCTCGGGCGGCAGCGGCTCCAGGTCGGCGGCGGCGAGCATCGGGACGATGGCGTCCAGGGTCAGCGGATCGCCGGCGCCGTGGGGGCGGGGGATCGCCTCCGGGTCGGGTTCGGCCGCCGCGGCGGCCGCGAGCGGCGGGACGATCGGGGGGGCGACCCGGCGACGGCGGAAGGCCGGCTCGCGGTAGTAGCGCAGCTTGCGGCCGCGGATCGGCGGCAGGCCGGCCTTCAGGACGAGGAGGTCCTGCTCGGGCATCTGGCTGAGCTCCTGGGGGAGCAGGAGGGGTCGGCGCTGCTCGGACTCGCTGACGCTGCGATGGCCGCGGGACAGACCGGTGGGACGGCTGCGCGAGGGACTGCGCACGGTGGTGTCACCGAGACGTTCGGAGAGCTCGCGGGCGAGCCGCAGCTCCCGGGGCGCGAAGGCGATTTCCACGGCGCAGTTGGCGAGGATCTCCTCGGTGACGTCGGCGCCGTACTCGGCGCGCAGTTGCGCGGGGGACTGCAGGACCGGCAACAGCCGCAGCCCGTAGCCGGCGACGTAGGCGAAGGCCTTGGCGAGGACGTCCGCGTGGCCCAGCCGCGCGAACTCGTCCAGCAGCACGAGCACCTGGTGCGGATGGCGCTGCGGGTCGGGGCGCTCGCGGCAGGACCGGTCCACGAGCTGCTGGAACAGCAGCGCGTAGAGCGGCGCGACGCGGATCAGGTTGTCCGGGGAGGCGGCGAGGTAGATCGAGGCGCGGCGGCTGCGCAGGGCCGCGAGGTCGAAGTCGCTGGCGGCGGTGGCCGCGCAGACGCGCGGGTTCAGCCAGAGGTTCAGCTTGGCGGTCAGGCTCTGGCGGACGGAGGCGAAGGTGTTCTCCGACGACGAGGTGAAGTCCGTGAGCGCGCGAACGCAGCCCGCCGACAGGGGGCGGCCGTCCTTTTGGCGCTGCGCGATCAGCGCCGGGAAGCGGGTGCGCGGATCGCCGGCGACGAGCTCGGCGTAGAGCGCGCCCAAGGTGAGGGGCCGCTCCGGCGTCTCGGCCAGGCAGGCGCCCACGCCCACGAAGCCGGTGCGCGCCGACTCCGCCCAGAAGGGGTCGGCGTTCGGGGGATGCGGGAAGAGCATGGCCGCGATCCGCTGCAGCTCGTCCAGGATCGCGGTGGGGTCGTGGCGGTCGATGTGGCCGAGCGGGTTGTAGCGCGCGGTCCGCCCCTCCGGATCGAGGGGGTCGAACAGGTGGACCGCCTGGCCGTGCGCCGCGCGGAAGCCGGCGCTGGCCTCCCAGTTCTCGCGCTTCACGTCGAGCACCACGACGGAATCCGGCCAGGTGAGCAGGTTGGGGATCACCACGCCGACACCCTTGCCGGTGCGCGTGGGGGCGTAGAGCATCACGTGCTCCTCGCCGCCGAAGACGAGGAGGCGGCCCGCCTTGCGGCCGAGGACGACGCCCGTCGGCGCGCGCAGGCCCGCCTTGCGGATCTCCGCCTCCGACGCCCATCGCGCGGCGCCGTGGAGGGGCCGCCGCAGCTGGCCGGCCACGGCGACGAGGACGATGAGGCCGACACTCGCGGCGCCGAGGAGGCCGACCCTGAGCCACCGCGCCACCTCCGGATCGTGGCGGTAGTACCAGAACCAGGCCGGGACGGCGGCGGGGTCGACGTCGCCGGAGAGCCGCTTCAAGCCGGCCAGGGCGATGGTTCCGGCGAACGCCCCCAGGACCATGAGCGCCAGGACGGCGGCGCCGGCGGCGAGGGCCGCCCTAAGCGGCCAGGGCGTGGCGGCGAAGCGGGTCATGCCAGACCTCCGCCAGGCGGAAGCGGCCGCCGCGGCGCTCCACGTGGACGACGATGTCCACCAGCCGGGTCAGCAGCTGGCGGATGTCGTCGCGGTGGAGGTCGCGGCCCGCCTCGCTCTCCTTCACCAGCAGGGTCAGCTGCTCGAAGGCGAGCTCCGCCGAATTGGCGTGGACGGTGGTGATCGAGCCGGGATGGCCGGTGTTGACGTTGCGCAGGTAGAAGAAGGCCGCGGCGTCGCGGAGCTCCTGCAGCAGGATGCGGTCCGGCCGCATGCGCAGGGCGCTCTCCAGCAGCTCCCGCGGGCCGGTCCGGGCCAGGCCCTGGCCGTCCTTGGCGTAGAGCAGATGCACGGCGTTGCGGTGCGGGACGACCAGCTCGCGCGCGTCCTCGATGGTGATGAGGCGCTCCGCCTCCGGAATGAGCCGGATCAGCGCCTTGGCGAAGGTGGTCTTGCCGGATCCGGTGGCGCCCGAGACCAGGATGTTGCGCCGGCCTTCCACCGCCGCGCGGAAGAAGCCGGGCCAGTCCCCGGCGTCGCGCAGCGCGCCCAGCGCGGCGTCCGTGCGTCGGAGCGGGGCGACGGCCGGCGCGGCCTCGTCGAAGAAGCCGGCGGCGGCGAGATCCTCGAGGGCGAAGGCGGCCGGCGAGGGCTTGCGGAAGGTGAGGGACACCTGCTCGGCCGCCGGCGGCAGCACCACCTGGCACCGCTCGCCGGTGGGCAGCACCGTCGCGCACAGGGGTTGCTCGGCGCCGACGTCCTGGGCGGTGGCGGCGGCCGCGGCGACGCCGATCCGGGTCAGGGCCTCGACGGTGAGGTCGGGCGCCGCGACCCAGGACCAGCCCCGGGCCGTCTCCACCCCGAACTCGCCGGGGCGGTTCACCACCACCTCGGTGACCTCGGACCGGTCGAGGGCGGCGCGGATCGGCGCCAGGTAGTGGGTGAGGATCGCCGCGTTGTAGGTCATCAGCGCGGCCGCAGCGCATAGACGGAGGAGAAGTCGAGGTCCTGGGCCACCTGGATCGCCACCTCGCCGCCCTGGGCCTTGCGCAGGGTGGGACGGATCTCGGCGCCCTGCCGGACGGCGAGGCCCGCCGCATCGGACGGCAGGCGGACGCTTCCCACGGCGCCGTCCCGGTCGGTCACCGCCGCAGCGCCGGCGTCGATCACCGAGAGCAGCACGGCGGCCCCGAACCGGTCCCAGAAGTGGGTGTCGATCCGCCCGCCGAAGCCGGCGCGGCCCAGGGCGTCGCTGGCGGGCGAGGCGAGCGCGATGGCCACGCCCGCGGGCGTCACCGCGCGGGTCCAGAGCACGAAGACCCGGTCCTCGCCCTGCCGCAGGCCGGTGCGGTACTCACCGAGCACGCGCGCGCCCTTCTCGAGCAGCACGACGGCGCCGTTGTCGGAATAGACGTCGCGGTCGACGAGGCAGGTGACATAGCCGGCGGCGGTGGTGTCGAGGGCGGTTTGCAGCACGCAGGGAATGGTCGTCCCCGCGAGGATCAGGAAGTTGCGGTCGCCGATGGGGGCGGCTGTGGCGCGGCCGATGGCCGAGCCCTGGCGCAGCCCGTCGAGCGCGCTCGGCGCCGGGCGCTCTGGCGCCAGGGCCGGCGCGAGGGGCTGCGCCGGCGCGGACGCGAGCGACAGGGCGCTCCGGGAATAGGCCATCAGGGGCGAGGCGCGCGCGAGATCGCTGGGGGAGGGCGAGGGCGCACCGTGGGGCGCTTGCGCCGCGCCGCCGGGGTCGAGGGCCGGGAC
>JBKOYY010000005.1:0-15992 GCA_046725615.1 Pseudomonadota bacterium | reverse complement strand
CAGCCTTGCTGCGGGTGGTCAGGGCGTAGTTGCCGGTCGACCAGTAGTTCTCAGGGTTCGGACGGGCGCCCAGGATCGGCGTCTGCAGGGAGGACGGGCCGACCAGGAAGAAGTCGGCCGTGCTCCCGGTGCCGGTGTATTTCTCGTTGTAATAGAACGCCCCGACGATCCACTGCAGCGGCCCGTCGTGGGTGGACGAGATGTTGATCTCGTGGCTGAACCACTTCGGATATTCGAAATAGTGGTAGCCGTTGTTGGCGTTCACGGTCAGCGGCGAGCAGTTCACGCTCGACCGGCCGGCGGCGAACAGGGCGCCAATCGTGCCGCAGATCGAACCGGGAGCCAGCGGGATCTGGTACGACTGGACGCTGGTGGCGTCGGTGTCGCCGTAGAGGTCGTACTTATACTCCTGGATGCCGCCGACGTATTTCACGTCCACGGTCGGCAGGTGGTAGACGAAGTTGGCCGTCAGCGAGTTGACGTCGCGCAGGCGCACGCGCTGCGGGATGTTGGTGTTGAAGTCGTGGTTGTCGAGCAGCGCCGGGTTCGAGGTGACCGTCGAGCCATTGAACTGGCGCAGGCTGCCCGGAACGATGCCGTTGACCCCGGTCTCCGGCGAGTAGCCGTGGGCCGAGTTGTAGACGATCGAGAAGTTGGGATCGAGGCGGCCGGTCTCGTACGGGCCGTTGAGGTAGCCTGCCCGGGCGCCCGGGCCACCGCGGTTGTGCCAGACGAGCGTCTTGTAGGAGACCCATAGGTCGGCGTTCTCGCCGAGGTCGGCCTCCAGTTGGGCCTGCACCTGGTATTCGTCGCGCTTGCTGCCCTCCGAGGGCAGGCCCGCGTTGACGTTCTTGAAATAGCCCTTGCGCTGGTCGAGCTTGTAGCCCGAGACCCGGAACCGCAGGCCGTCAGTGATGGGGCCCGAGACCGCCATCTGCAGGTTGGTGAAGTCGTAGTTCTCGGCGATCGCCCGGACCTCGGCGTAGAAGTCCTCGGTCGGCCGCACGGAGATCACGTTCACGGTGCCGCCGATGGCGTTGCGTCCGTACAGCGTGCCCTGCGGACCGCGCAGGATCTCCACCCGTTCCACGTCCAGGGGCGGGCCGCCGGCCAGCACCGTCGATGTGGTGAAGAGACCGTCGATGTAGATCGAGACCGCGCCGTCCACCGCGTGGACGTTGGTCAGGCGGCCGATGCCGCGCATGCTCGAGCGGTCGTTCGAGGACTGGTAGACGAAGCCCGGCGTAAAGTTCGTCAGGTCCTGGACGGTGCTGATCCCCACCAGGTCCCGCTGTTTGGCGGTGAAGGCCGAGATGGCCACCGGCACATCCTGCAGGCTCTGCTCACGCTTTTCGGCCGTGACGACCAATTCCTCGATGACGTTGACCTGGGCCGCCGCCGAGCTTGCCAGGCTGACGCCCAGCATAAAGCTCGACACCAGCAGGTGGTGTTTGAAGTTCATGGAACTGCCTCCCCGCAGCTTTGGGCGCTTATTGACTGCGCTTGGAGGCAGGCTGGGGCAGTCGAGAAGCCCGTGTCAACGCAATTGCGGAAAGTGAACATTGATAACTAAATAAGACTCATATACATGAGTGGTCGTGATTAAGATGGAGTCCGTGCGGGTCTTGTATCCGAGGCGATATTGAGCAATCATCGCTTTCATACGGACTTTGTTCATCCCAATGACAACCTAAGGGCGCGCGGAATGCGCGCCCGATTTGTTTGGAAGTCGCCCTGGTGAGCAGGGTATGGCTTAGTAAATTCGCAGATGCGAAAGGTCACCTTCACCTTACGGAATAAGGCGAACGGCGCTACCTGACGGGCGCGCGAGAGCGGCGCCGCAGCATGCGTCTGCGCCGGTCTTCAGATGCGCGCGGAGGTAGTGGCCGGCTCCGGGCGACTGGCGCTGTTCCCCGCGGCGTACGGTGGCTAGAGATGGCCCGCGCGCGCAGACCTTGGAGGCTCCTCATGCATCGTGGGCCCGAAACTCATCGGACTCCGTCCGCTGTCACGACCCGCCCGTCGGCAGGACTCTGATGCGGACCATTGGAATCCTCGGCGGGATGAGCGCGGAGAGCACCACCCTCTACTATCGGGAAATGAACCGCCTCGTCCGCGAGCGGCTTGGCGGGCTGCATTCGGCCGACCTGCTGATCCGCTCCGTGGACTTCGCGCCGATCGCGGAGCTGCAGGCGGCCGGCAGCTGGGACGAGACCGGGCGCATTCTGGGCGAAGCTGCGCGTCGCTTGCAGGACGCAGGCGCCGAGGCGATCGTTCTGGCCACCAACACCATGCACCTGAACGCAGACGCGATCCGGGAGGCGATCTCGGTTCCGTTCCTCCACATCGGCGATGCGACTGCGGCGGCTCTGCAGACGCGCGGGGTGCGCCGGCCGCTGCTGCTGGCGACCCGGTTCACGATGGAGAAGGCCTTCTACCGCGACCGACTCTCGGCGGCGGGGCTGGAGCCGCTGATCCCGGACGAGGCCGACCGGGAGCGTCTGCACGCGATCATCTTCGACGAGCTCTGCCAGGGCGTCGTGCGACCGGAATCGACCGCGGCCGGGCTGGAGATGGTGGCGAAGGGGCGCGCGGCCGGGGCCGACGGCGTGATCTTCGGCTGCACCGAGGTGGGGCTGCTACTGACGCCGGATGATATCGACGCGCCGGTCATCGACACGACCCTGGTGCATTGCCAGGCGGCCGTGGACTTCGCGCTCGGCTAGAGTCCGTGGGGCAGGGCGGCGACCCCGAAGAGCATCGGGTGAGCCCAGGCCAGGGCCGCCCACAGCGCGACGGCGACGAGGATCCGCCACCAGCCGATCTCGCCGAGCACCAGCTTCTGGCGGCCCGCCAGGATCGCGGCGAAGGGCACGTTGGAGGTCTGGGCGGCGAACGAGTCCCAGGTCGGGCCCAGGGCGCGCCTGCGCTTGGCGTCGATGCTGGCCGTGCCGAAGAGGGCCAGCAGCAGCATGGCGCCGAACAGCACCAGCGAGGCCCGCTCGCCGTTCACCAGCAGGTGCCCCGTCGCCCAGATCGCCACCCCCCAGAGGAATGGATGGCGGGTGATGCGAAGCATGCCCTTGACCACGTCGGGGCGCTCCAGCGCGCCTTCCTGGCGCACGCTGGTGGGATTGGGGGTGGTTAGGCCCGGAAAGATCAGCAGCAGCGCGACGAGCTGCAGGATGAGCTGTACGCCGCGCGTGGCGGGCCCAGGCGCCCAGTAGGCGGCGTTCCATTCCGAGGCGCGCCCCTCGGCGAAGGCGAAGCCCAGCCAGACGAGGCCCGCCACGGAGGCGAGCGAGAAGAGGCCCATGTACGGCCCCTGGCCCAGCCGCGCGACCAGGCCGTCGCGCAGGCGGGTGCCCGAGACCATGAGATGGATCAGCACGAAGAAGGCGGCGGCGGCGATCAGGTTGGCCATGGGTCTGTCCTCCGTAGGCGAGACTGCCGCAAGAATTTACGCTGTCAAGTTATGGCGCTCTGCGGATCGTCCTCGACATCGTCGCGCCAGGCGCCGTCGAACTCTTCGTCGGGATCGTCATCGAAGTCGGAGAACAGGGGCGTCGCGGGCGCGGCGGGCCTCGCGGAAGCCGGCCGCGCCTGTCTGGCCATGTCTGGCGCCCCCTTCAGGGCCGGCGCGGGCGGAGGCGGTGGCGCAACGGGCCTGGGCGGGGCGACCATCATCCTGGGCGCCGTGCGCCGCAGGACCGCCTCCATGCTGGCCATCCAGCGGTTGGCGTCCCGCAGAGCCTCGGCTGGGCCCGGGCGGCCGCGGTGGCCCTCGTCCTCGGGTCGCCAGAGGTCGAGTTCGAAGTCGGGGTTGGCGGGATCGTCGAACACGAACCGCAGGCGCACCAGATCCAGCGGCGCGACCAGCTGGTCCAGGCCGCGCCGCGTGTCGCCTCGAAAGGCGCGGGCGGCGACGTGGTCGTCGACGACCAGTTCGACGCCGACCAGTTCCTCCAGGCGATAGTCCAGCCGCCAGCCGCCCCGGTCCCAGGTGACGCAGATCCTGCCGCCGGCCAGGTCGAAGCCGATCCCCGTGCCCCGGCCGCGCGCCGCGAGCATCGGCTGGGGCGTCACGCCCAGCGCGTGGGTGAGGGTGCGGGTGATCCGTCGACCCTCGTCCAGGTAATAGGCGAACGCCGCGCCGACGACGGTCAGCGCGCCGCCCACCAGGGCGAGCAGGGTGAGGAGCCGGGCGGCCTCGTCCATGGAACGACGCTACGCCGTTCGGCGAGTCGGCGGAACGGCGCGACGGGGAGGGGGCTGTGGTCCCTGGTCAGATGTCCAGTTCGATGACCAGGGGCACATGGTCGGAAGGCTTGTCCCAGCTGCGGACATCGCGGTGGATGGAGACGCCGGCCAGCAGGTCGGCCGCCTGTGGCGAGAGCAGGGCGTGGTCGATGCGGATGCCGTTGTTCCGCTGCCAGGCCCCCGCCTGGTAGTCCCAGAAGGTGTAGGCGCCGGGCGTCCCGTCGGCCTGAAGGTAGGCTTCGGTGAGGCCGAGGTTCTTCAGCGCGCGGAACGCGCGGCGACTCTCCGGCTGGAAGAGGGCGTCGCCTTCCCAGTTCTTCGGGAACTCGGCGTCGCGTGGCTCGGGGATGACGTTGTAGTCGCCCATCAGGGCGAACGGCTCCTCCCACGTCAGCAACTCGCGGACGTGGGCGTTCAGGCGGTCCATCCAGGCCAGCTTGTAGGCGAACTTGTCGGTTCCTACCGGGTTGCCGTTGGGCAGGTAGATCGACGCCACCCGCACCGGCTGTGGTCCCGAAACCACCGCCTCGATGTAGCGGGCCTGTTCGTCTCCATCGTCGCCGGGGAGGCCCTTGCGCACGTCCTCGAGCGGCCGTTTCGAGAGCAGGGCGACGCCATTGTAGGTCTTCTGGCCGTGGACGGCGACGTTATAGCCAAGTCGTTCAAGGGCTTCGGCCGGAAATTTCTCGTCGACGCACTTGATCTCCTGCAGGCACGCCACGTCGGGCTGGGCGGCCTCGAACCAGCGCAGCACGGTCTCCAGGCGCGCATTGACCGAGTTCACGTTCCAGGTGGCGAGGCGCATCTCAGGCTCCGGCTGACGGCAGGCGAAGCTAGAGGCGCCCGGCGCGCGGCTCAACGGGATTGCGGTGGCGGGGTTGCGAGGCGCGGTGGACCGCTATACCGATTGCATATTGCAATCAGAAAGGCGCGCCATGTCGCTCAGGGTCCACGGCCATCCGCTGTCGTCGTATTGCTGGAAGGTGTTCGTCGCGCTCGACGAGGCGGGGCTGCCCTACGAGTTGGCGTTCGTCGATCTTGCCGATCCTGCCGCCGCGGACCGTCTCCGCGGGATATCTCCCTTCGTCATGATGCCGGCGTTGGAGGATGGGACGCACGGCGTGGCGACGTCGGAAGCCACGGTGATCATCCAGCATCTGGCTCGCGCCTATCCGTCGGCCGCTAATCTCGTGCCGCAGGGCGAGCATGCGCTGGACGTCGCGTTCTGGGACCGGGTGTTCGACCTGCACGTCCAGAACTACGTCCAGCGCGTGGTGGCCGATCGGCTTCGTCCCGCCGAAGTCCGCGATCCCTATGGTGTCGCGCAGTGGAAGTCGGCGCTTCAGAAGACCTACTCAGTGGTCGAGGCGCGTATGGCGGGGCGCGAGTGGGTGGCCGGTGGCTTCAGCATGGCGGACTGCGCGGCCTGCCCGGCGCTGCACTATGCGAACAAGATCGTCCCCATCGGCGAGGCGTTCCCCGAGACGGCGGCCTATCTGGCGCGGCTGGAAGCGCGGCCGTCCTTCGCCAGGGTGCTCAGGGACGCCGAACCCTACGCACACTTCTTCCCGCAGGAGCCGGCCTGAGGCCGGTCAGATCGAGAAGCTGACGCCGCAACCGCAGCTGGACTTGGCGTTGGGATTCCGGACGCGGAACTCCGCGCCGGCCAGTTCGTCCACAAAGTCGATCTCGGAACCCTTGAGCAGGGCGAGGGAGACCACGTCCACGAGGGCGGCCGCGCCGTCGCGCTCCACGCGCAGGTCGTCGTCCTGGGCCTCGTCCACCAGGTCGAACTGGTACTGGAAGCCCGAGCAGCCACCGCCCTCGACGGCCACGCGAAGCATGATCGGACGGCCCTCCTGGGCCCCGATGTTGAGGATGCGCGCCGCGGCGGCGGGCGAGAGGGTGACGTCGGCGGTGGTCATGCTCTGTTCGACGTTGCTGGCAGCAGACTATATGAGGGCCTGACCGGCTTCGACCAAGGGGCCATGAGACAGATCAGGACTGATGGCCGCAAGCATTCCGCCCCGAGTCCCCTATGGCGAACAGCCCTCCGCCTCGCGCGGCCGCAAGGTCCCCGAGGCGGCAAGCCGCACGCGCACGGACTTCGCCCGTGACCGGGACCGCATCATCCACTCCACCGCGTTCCGCCGGCTGAAGGAAAAGACCCAGGTCTTCGTGGCTCACGAAGGCGACCACTTCCGCACGCGCCTGACCCACAGCCTGGAGGTGGCGCAGATCGCCCGTTCGCTGGCGACGGCCCTGGGCCTGGACGCGGACCTCGCCGAGACGATCGCCCTGGCGCACGACCTTGGGCATCCGCCCTTCGGCCACGCGGGCGAGGATGAGCTGCAGGTGCAGATGCAGTCGTTCGGCGGCTTCGACCACAACGTGCAGACGTTTCGGGTCGTGACCAAGCTGGAGCGCCGCTATCCCCGCTTCGACGGTCTGAACCTGACCTGGGAGACGCTGGAAGGCGTCATCAAGCACAACGGGCCGGTGATCGACCAGCTGGCCAAGCCGTCCTGGAGCGCGATCTCGGAGTTCGACGCCCAGTATGCGCTGCGGCTCGACACCTGGGCGTCGGCCGAGGCCCAGGTCGCGGCGCTGTCCGACGACATCGCCTACAACAACCACGACGTGGACGACGGCGTTCTGGCCGGCCTGTTCAACCTGGACGAATTGGCCGAGGTGCCGCTGATCGGGCCGCACGTGAAGGCGGCCTGGGCGGACTATCCGGGCTGCGATCCGGGCATCCTGCGGCTGGAGGCCGTGCGGCGGATGATCGGGGCCATGGTCGACGATGTGATGGCCGAGACGCGCCGCCGCGCCGAGGCGGGCAAGGTTGGCTCGCCCGAGGACGTGCGGCTGCTCGGCCATGCCCTCGTGTCGTTCTCGCGGGAGATGGTCGAGGACCTGGCCGCCCTGCGCCAGTTCCTGATGGACCGCATGTACCGCTACTGGAAGGTCAACCGGACTCGCAGCCAGGCGCGGCGCATCCTCGCCGAGATGTTCCAGCTCTTCATGGCGGAGCCCGACGTTTTGCCGGCCGAGTGGGGCGCCCGGGCTGTGGGGCGCGACGAGGCTGGCCGGGCGCGGGTGGTGTGCGACTACATCGCCGGCATGACCGACCGCTTTGCGATCGAGGAGCACCGCAAGCTGTTCCACCTCGACATCTGGAACTGAGCCGGATGGACGTGCTGGTGGTGCGGGGACCGATGTACCATTCCCCGGGGGACGAGAACGCGTTCCAGACCTGGCTGAAACGCATCCGCGCGGTCAGCGGCGTCCAGGCGCGGGGGGCGGACCTGCATATCCAGCTGCGCCCCGGCAAGCTGTCGTCGGACGAGCTGCGCGAATTCCGGGCGCTGTTCCACCGCTACGGGCTGGACACGACCGAGATCGAGACGCTCTCGCGGCGCTGACCCACAGGAAATTGCCGGCCGCCACACTCCGGACTCGGCGCGCTCCGATACACTCGGCGGAAAAGCGCGATTCGCGCCCTGAATTCCGCGGAGCCCTCGCGATGACCGACCACGAGCGCGGCGCTTACACGCCTCCGACCGCCGACGCCCCGCTGAGCTTCGACCCCCGCCAACCGGTGCGGGGCGCGCGGCCGATTCCCTTCACCCTGATCCTCAGCGTGCTGGTGCTGGCGGCGTTGGTGGCCGCGATCTTCATGTTCTACCAGCAGGGCGTCCGTCAGGCCGGACAGGCGCCGCAGGTGGTTGGCGAGCCCATCGGCGGCATGAAGCAGGCGGCGCCCCCCGGCGCCCAGCCGCAGGATCCGGCCGCCGGGCTGCAGATCTACCGTTCCGAGGGGGGCGCGCCCATGGAGACGGTCCCGGCCGAGCCGACCTTCGCCCCGCCGCCCGAGCAGCCTCAGGCGCGTCCGACGACCCCGGTGGTCGTGACCCAGGCCCCGCCGGCCCAACCCGCGCCGGCGCCCGTGACCAGCGCGCCGATCAAGGCGACCCTGCCGGCCGAACCGCCGCCGAAGGCCGCGCCCGCGGCCAAAGCCCCGGCGCCCGCGCCGAAGGCCCCCGCGCCGACGCCGAAGGCCGTCGTCCAGACCCCACCGCCAAAGGTTGAGCCGAAGCCCGAACAGAAGGCGACCGCAGCGGCGACGCCAAGGGCTGCGGCGGGGTCCGCGCGCGTGCAGGTGGGGGCGGTCTCGTCCACCGCCCTGGCCGACAAGGCGTGGAACGACGCCGTCTCGGCTGCGCCGGGCCTCGCCGCCGGCAAGGGCAAGGCGGTGGAGAAGATCGAGGGGGGTAGCCTCTACCGGACCTTCGTCACCGGCTTCGCCAGCCGGGCCGACGCGCAAGCGTTCTGCGCCAGGCTGCAGGCGGCCGGGAAGAGCTGCTTCGTCCGGTGACCCCGGCGGCCTGCATCCTGGGCTGTTCGGGAGCTTCGCTGACGAAGGCGGAGCTCGCGTTCTTCCGGGATGTGCGGCCGTGGGGCTTCATCCTCTTCGCGCGCAACGTCGAGGATCCGGCGCAACTTCGCCGCCTGACGAGTGATCTGCGCGAGAGCGTGGGCCGCGCCGACGCCCCGATCCTGGTCGACCAGGAAGGCGGGCGGGTCCAGCGGCTCGGCGCGCCGCACTGGCGCCGCTATCCGCCGGCGCGGGCCTATGGCGAGATCACCGACCCGCTGCTGCGTCGCGCCATCGTCAGGCTCGGCGCGCGGCTGATGGCCCACGACCTGACGGCTGTGGGGATCAACGTGGACTGCCTGCCTGTGCTGGATACGCCCGACGCCGGCGCGCACGCCGTGATCGGCGACCGGGCCTACGGCGAGGATCCGGGCGAGGTCGCCGTGCTGGGTCGGGCCGCGGCGGAGGGCCTGATCGCCGGCGGCGTGCTGCCGGTGATGAAGCACATGCCGGGCCACGGCCGCGCTCGGACCGACAGCCACGAGGCGCTGCCGCTGGTTGAAGCCGCGCCGGAGGAGCTGGAGGGGCGGGATTTCGCGCCCTTCCGAGCCCTGTCGGACCTGCCGATGGCCATGACCGCCCACGTCGTCTTCGCGGCGTTCGACCGGCGCAATCCCGCGACCACGTCGCGGACCGTGGTGCGGAACTTGATCCGGGGCCGGATCGGGTTCGACGGCCTGCTCATCAGCGACGACATCTCCATGGGCGCGCTGTCGGGAAACCTGGCCAGGCGGGCCCGTGCGGCGCGCCGGGCCGGCTGCGACGTGGTCCTGCACTGCAGCGGCGACCTTGCCGAAATGGCGGCCGTCGCGGACGGGGCGGGGGCGCTGGCTGAGCGATCAGCCCGCCGGGCCGCAGCGGCGCTGGCGCGGATTCCGCGCGACTGCGAGCCGTTCGACGCGGTCGCGGGCCGGGCTCGCCTGGAGGCTGCGTTCGAGGGAAGACTGGCCGCATGAGCAACGCCTTCCAGCCTAGTCTCGACTTCACCGCCGCGGCGTCGGCCGCCGAGGACGGCGAGGCGCTGATCGTCGATGTCGAGGGCTACGAGGGGCCGCTCCACGTGCTGCTGGCCCTGGCCCGCACCCAGAAGGTCGACCTGCTCAAGCTGTCGATCCTGAAACTGGCCGAGCAATACCTGGCCTTCGTGCAGGAGGCGCGCCGGCGGCGCTTCTCACTGGCGGCCGACTATCTCGTGATGGCGGCCTGGCTGGCCTATCTGAAGTCGCGCCTGCTCCTGCCCAAGCCGGAGCAGCCGAAGGCCGAGGAGGCGCCGGCCGAGGAGATCGCCCAACGCCTGGCCTTCCGTCTGGCGAAGCTGGAGGCCATGCGGCAGGCCGCCGAGTCGCTGCGCACGGCGCCGCAGCTTGGCCGCGACGTGTTCGTCCGGGGCGACCCCGAGGCGATCCGCATCGTGCCGTCGGGGCGGATCGAGGGCGATCTCTACAGCCTGATGAGCGCCTACATCGGCCAGCGCGAGAAGGAGCTGAAGCGGACGTACAAGCCCTATGTGCCGACCGCCTACGCCCTGGAGGACGCGCGCGACCGCCTGCGCCGCCTGCTGCCCGACCTCGACAGGTGGACGCCGCTGACCGGCGTGGCGCCGATGGGCTCGCCGACGGCCGGGCCTAGCCGGGCCTCCTATGTCGCCTCGACCCTCTCGGCCAGCCTGGAGCTCGTGAAGGAGGGGGCCCTGGAGGCGCGCCAGCTCGAAGCCTTCGCCGACATCTACCTGCGGGCGCGCAAGACCGCGCCGGCCGAACAGGGGAGCGCCGCCGGATGAGCGACCTCGCCCAGACCATCCGCGAGGTGGAGGCGCTGCTGTTCGCCGCCGCCAGCCCGCTCACCGTCGAGGACCTCGCTGGCCGCCTGCCCGAGGGGGCCGACGTGGCCGGGGCCCTGGCCGCGCTGAAAACACAGTACGAGACGCGTGGTGTTGTCCTGTTTGAAGTGGCCGGCGGCTGGCGGTTCCAGACGGCTGAGGACCTCGCCTGGCTGATGACCGAGGAGCGGGACGAGCCGCGGCGCCTGTCCAAGGCCGCGCAGGAGACCCTGGCCATCATCGCCTACCACCAGCCGGTCACGCGGGCCGAGATCGAGGCGGTGCGGGGCGTGCAGGCCAGCAAGGGGACGCTCGACGTCCTGCTGGAACTGGGCCTGGTGCGGATGCGAGGGCGGCGGCGCACGCCGGGCCGGCCGGTCACCTACGGCACCACCGACGCCTTCCTGGAGCACTATGGGCTGGCCACGCTGGGCGACCTGCCGGGCATGGCCGAGATGAAGGCGGCGGGTCTGCTGTCGCTGGACCTGCCGGCGGACTTCACCGTGCCCAATCCCGAGGCGCTGGCGCCCGACGAAGACCCGCTGGACGCCGAGGCGCCCGAATTCCATGTCGATTTCCTGGGCGAGGACGAACCTGTCCGGTGAGGGCAATCGCCGCGTGGCGCGTCGGCGGCGGAACGACTATATAGCGCCTGGAGACAACGGGCGGCGGCGAATGGCCGCGAAGGCCCAAGGAGTGATCTGCGCATGGGCGCCCTGAGCATCTGGCACATTGCCCTCATCGTCGTCGTGGCGCTGCTGCTGTTCGGCGGCCGCGGCAAGATCTCCGGAATCATGGGCGACACCGCCAAGGGAATCCGCGCCTTCCGCGAAGGACTTAAGGGCGAGGATGAACCCCAGGAGAGCGCCAAGGTCCTGCCGAAGGACGAGAAGGACAGCGCGCGGAGCTGATCCGCCGCTCCCGATAGGAATTCGCGCCGGCCGCCTTGATGGCGCCGGCGCTTCTCATTAGGCGTCCCTGATGCTTCCGGAAATCGGCGGTCTCGAGTGGCTGGTGATCGCGGTGGTCGCGCTTGTCGTGATCGGCCCGAAGGACCTGCCCGTCATGATGCGCAAGGTCGGCCAGTTCATGGCCAAGCTGCGCGGCATGGCGAACGAGTTCCGCGCCAGCTTCGACGAGATGGCCCGGCAGTCCGAGCTGGACGAGCTGCGCAAGGAGGTCGAGGCCATGCGCCGCGGCCAGTTCGCCGACATGGCCGCGCACGACGCCGAGCTGCGCCGGACGGTGAGCGACATCGAGCAGAGCATGTCGGACGTGGGCGTCCAGCTCCACCCGCCGATGAGCTACCAGTACGACACGACCGCGCCGCCGCCGGAGGCGCCGCCGCCCCTGGAGATCTCCGAGGCGCCGCCGAAGCCGGCCCGCAAGCCGCGCGCGAAGAAGCCCAAGGTGGAGACGGCCGCCGTCGAGGCGCCGGCCGCGCCCAAGCCGCGGAAGCCGCGGGCCAAGAAGACGGTCGAGGCCGGGTCGTGAGCTACGAAACCGACGAAGCCGAGATCGAGGCCTCCCGCGCGCCGCTGCTCGACCACCTGATCGAGCTGCGCAAGCGGCTGATCATCTGCGTGGTCGCCGTGGTCGTGGGCTTCGGCGTCTGCTTCACCTTCGCCAGCCAGATCTACGCCATCCTGCTGCATCCCTTCGAACTGGCGGGCCAGATCTTCGCCGCCCAGCAGAAGGGCCACGCCAACGGCGCGTTCGACCTGCTGTTCGTGGTGATCGGTCTGAAGAGCGTGGCCGCGGTGACGGGCGCGACGCCCTCGCTGATCTTCACCGCCCCGCTGGAGTTCTTCTTCACCAAGCTGAAGCTGGCCGGCTTCGGGGCGGTGGTGCTGAGTTTCCCGGTGCTGGCTTGGCAGACCTACGCCTTCGTGGCCCCGGGCCTCTACAAGCGCGAGCGGCGGGCGTTCCTGCCGTTCCTCCTGGCCTCGCCGATGCTGTTCCTGATGGGCGCGGCGCTCGTCTACTTCATCATCCTGCCGTTCGTGCTGTGGTTCTCGCTGAGCCAGCAGATCGTCGGGGCGACGGGCATCCAGGTGCAGATGCTGCCCAAGGTGTCGGACTACCTGTCGCTGGTGACCACGCTGCTGCTGGCGTTCGGGCTGTGCTTCCAGCTTCCGGTGGTGCTGACCCTGCTCGGCCTGGCGGGTATCGTGAACTCCAGCATGCTCTGGAAGGGCTGGCGCTACGCGGTCTTCGCGGTGGTCGTCGTCGCCGCCGTGGTCACGCCGCCCGATCCGATCAGCCAGCTTCTCCTCGCGACGCCGATCGTGCTGCTCTACTTCGTCTCGGTCGGGTGCGTGAAGATCATCGAGCTGCGGCGGAGCAAGGAAGACGCCGCGGCGGGCACGGACGTCGTCCCGACCTGAACGGGTCCCCAAAGGGTTGGCGCGCCTTCCGACGCGCTCTAGAGAATGCCCGCCTAGCCTAGCGGACCCCCATGCACGACATTCGAGCCATTCGCGACAACCCCGACCTCTACGAGACGGCGTGGGCGGCGAAGGGAAGTTCCGGCCGGGTGGCCGAGATCCTGGAGCTGGACGCAAAGCTGCGCGCCGCCCAGACGGCGGGGCAGGCGGCCCAGGCGGAGCGCAACGACGCCTCGAAGAAGATCGGCCAGGCGAAGGCCCAGAAGAACGAGGACGAAGCCCAGCGCCTGATGGCCCAGGTCGAGGCGCTGAAGGGCGTGCTGGCCGAGCAGGCCGAGGCCGAGCGGGCCGCCGGCGAGGCGCTCCGGGACGTCCTCTCCTCGCTGCCGAACATCCCGTTCCCCGACGTGCCCAAGGGCGCCGACGAGCACGACAACGTCGAGGTCCGCCGCTGGGGCGAGCCCTTCGCGATCAGCAATCCGCGCGACCACGTGGACATCGGCGAAGGCCTGGGCCTGGTCGATTTCGAGGCGGCGGCCCGGATGAGCGGCGCGCGGTTCACGGTGCTGAAGGGCCAGCTCGCCCGGCTGGAGCGCGCGATCGGCCAGTTCATGCTGGACCTGCAGACGCTGGAGCACGGCTACACCGAGGTCTCGCCGCCGCTGCTGGTCAATGACGCGGCCGCCTACGGCACGGACAAGCTGCCGAAGTTCGCCGACGACCTCTTCCAGACCACCGACGGCCGCTGGCTGATCCCGACCGCCGAGGTGCCGCTGACCAGCCTGGTCATGGACCAGATCGTGGCGGAGGAAGAGCTGCCGATGCGCGTCACCGCGCTGACGCCGTGCTTCCGTTCGGAGGCGGGCGCCTCTGGGCGCGACACCCGCGGCATGATCCGCCAGCATCAGTTCTACAAGGTGGAGCTGGTCTCGATCACCACGCCGGACCAGAGCGAGGCCGAGCACGAGCGGATGGTCGGCTGCGCCGAAGCGGTGCTGAAGCGGCTGGAGCTGCCGTTCCGCACCATGCTGCTGTGCACGGGCGACATGGGCTTCGGCGCGCGCAAGACCTACGACCTGGAGGTCTGGCTGCCGAGCCAGGGCAAGTACCGCGAGATCAGCTCGTGCTCGAACTGCGGCGACTTCCAGGCCCGCCGCATGGACGCCCGCTGCAAGAAGGCCGGCGAAAAGGGCACCCGCTACGTCCATAGCCTGAACGGCTCAGGCCTGGCCGTCGGCCGCACCCTGGTGGCGATCATGGAGAACTACCAGGACGAGGGCGGCCGTATCGCGATCCCGCAGGCGCTGCATCCCTACCTGCCGGGCCTGACCCACATCGGGGGCGCGGCGTGAGGATCCTGCTCACCAACGACGACGGCATCCATGCCGACGGCCTGGAGGCGCTGGAGCGGATCGCCGCGGCGCTGTCCGACGACGTCTGGGTGGTGGCGCCGGAATACGAGCGGTCGGGCGCCAGCCGGGCGCTGACGCTGGACGAGCCGATCCGCGTGCGGAAGGTGGGCGAGCGCAAGTTCTCCACGACCGGCACGCCCACGGACTGCGTGATGCTGGGCGTCCACGAGCTGGTGACGGGCAAGCGGCCCGACCTGGTGCTGTCGGGCGTGAACCGCGGCGCGAACCTGGCCGAGGACGTGACCATGTCGGGCACGGTGGCCGGCGCGATCGAGGGCATGGCGCTCGGCATCCCGTCGATCGCCCTGTCGCAGATGGGCTTTTACGAGCCCGGGACCAGCTTCGAGGCCGCCGAGACCTTCGGCCCCGGGATCGTCAAGCGGCTGGTGGAACTGGGCTGGCCGACCGACGTGATCCTCAACGTCAACTTCCCCAACGGTCCGGTGGACAGGATCGACGAGGTGGAGGTCACGCGCCAGGGATTCCGCGACGTGCATGTGCGCCATGCCGAGAGGCGGACCGACCTGCGCGGCAAGGAATACTACTGGATGGGCTTCCGCATGGAGAAGTCCAGCCCGGCCGACGGCACCGACCTGCACGCCCTCTACAACGGCAAGATCTCGGTGACGCCGCTGCACATCGACCTGACGCACATGCAGACGGTCCATGACCTCAAGGGCCGCCTTGGCGGCGTCCCGCCCAAGGTCTGAGCATGGCCGAAGAGATGGACACGCCCGAGACCCAGATGGCGCGCCTGATCCTGGCGCTGCGCAGCCAGGGCGTGAGCGATCCGAAGGTGCTGAACGCCATCGAGAAGACGCCCCGGCCGCTGTTCACCCAGGAGCTGTTCAAGGAGCGCGCGTTCGAGGATTCGGCGCTGCCGATCGCCTGCGGCCAGACGATCAGCCAGCCGTTCATCGTGGGCCTGATGACCCAGGCCCTGAAGATCGACCGGCGCGACCGGGTGCTGGAGATCGGCACCGGCAGCGGCTACCAGACGGCGATCCTCTCGAAGCTGGCCCGGCTGGTCTACACGGTCGAGCGCTACCGGACGCTGATGAAGGAGGCCGAGGGCCGGTTCAAGGAACTGGGCCTGACCAACATCATCACCCGGTTCGGCGACGGCGGGGAGGGATGGCCCGAGCAGGCGCCTTTTGACCGCATTATGGTCACGGCGGCGGCGCCCGGCGAACCTAAGGCGCTGCTTTCGCAACTGAAACCCAATGGGATCCTGGTGGCGCCGATCGGTAAGGGACCTGTCCAGACCCTTCGCCGCTACACCGGCGACGGCAAGGGCGGCTTCGAAGTGGAGGACATGATCGACGTTCGCTTCGTGCCGCTGCTGGACGGCGTGGCCAAGGAACTCTGACGAGTTCGTGTTGCGAGGCGTTTGCGGGTTGGCGGGGGCGTCTGCCCGCCGTCATCATCACCCCTCACGCCCCGATGATTCCTTCCGACCGAAAAACTACCGGAGCGGCGATGCCTCCTCACTTCGAACGCACGGCCCTGATCCTCCTCGCCGGCACGGCGCTGACCGCCTGCGCCAGCCCGCAGTATCCGATCACCGCGCCGCTCGTTCAGCTTCCTCCGCCCGTCGCCGCCGCCCCGGCGGCTCCGGCGCCTGTCCAGACGGCCGCCGCGCCCGTGGCGCCCGCCGCCGTGGTCCGGACCGCGCC
>JBKOYY010000193.1:0-56327 GCA_046725615.1 Pseudomonadota bacterium | reverse complement strand
TCGGCGCGCTTGAGGCCCGGCGGGATGGGCTCGAGGTATTCGAACACGATCGTGCCCGGATGGCGGATGAAGCCGTGGGCGGGCCAGTGGACGCCGGCGTTGGTGGCGACCGGATAGACCGGCACGTCCAGCTCCCGGTAGAGGGCCGCGATGCCGGGCTTGTAGTCGGGCGCTTCGCCAGGGGCCTTGCGGGTGCCTTCCGGGAAGATCACCACCTGCCGACCCTGCTTGAAGCGCTCGGTGCCCTCGCGGATCACCTGCCGCATGGTCTTGGCCTGGCCCTCGCGGTCGATGACGATGCCCCCGGCCTTGCGCGCGTACCAGGCGAACCAAGGGATCCAGGCCAGCTCCTTCTTCATCACGAACACCGAGGCGGGCAGCCAGGTGAACTGGGCGAAGACGTCCAGCATGCATTGGTGCTTGGGTGCGACGAGCGCTGCGCCGGTGGGGATGAACTCGCGCCCGCGCACCTCGACCTTGATGCCGCAAATGGCCAGCATCCCGGTGACCCCGCGGCCCCAGACGTGGAACATGCCGTGGACCCAGCGTGTCGGCCCGAAGAGCAGCGGCGTGCACCCGACCGCGACCAGGGCGGTCCACAGGTAGAACAGCGTCACATAGGCGAAGGAGCGCAGGGCGATCACGATTGGGCCTTCAAGTCTGGGGGGCCTTCTGTTGCGCCGACGGAGCCTCGCGGGGGCCTAGGCCCAACACCGCCTCGCGGCCGAGGATCGCCAGATACTTGCAATACTCGACCACCATCAACCGGGCGGCCGCCGGCTCGCGCCACCAGTCGCGGCGTTTCAGCGCCCGGGTGGGCACGGCGTAGGACTGGGCGGTGATCCCGGAGTCGCGCAGCACGGCGTTCAGCTCGAGCATGGCGCGGGGCATGTGGTAGTCAGCGGTGACGATGATCAGCGTGCGGTAGCGCATGGCCTGGGCCCAGGCGAGCGTCTCGCGGGCGTTACCCACGGTGTCGGCGGCCGTGAACCCCAGGTCGACACAGCAGTCGTAGAGGCGGCGCACCGCCCGGCTGACGTGCCGCACGTCCTCTCGCGTGGCCTTGCGGTCGACGCCGGAGACCAGCATGCGCCGGCCATAGCCGTCTTCCAGCAGGCCCATGGCGGCCGAGAGCCGGGCGTTGGAGTTCGCGCCGGTGAGCGCGACGATCCCCTGCGCCGGCTGGGGGGCGCGCGGCGGCGTGGAGTGCTGGACGCGGGCGGCGAAGGCCAGCAGGCCCGAGAACCAGATCAACGCCAGGACCAGGAAGGCGGCGACCGACTTCATCAGAGCCGTTGTATCAGCCGCCGGGCGGTCAGGCGCGCGGCGACCGCGGCCACGAGGGCGGCGAGCACCGGGCAGGGCAGCACGGCCAGCAGGTCGACCCAGGCGATGGGGAGGGCGGGCGTGATCCCCTCGCCCCCGCCGATCACTCGCAGCGCGACGCCCAGCAGGCCGGCCGCCGCCGCCCCGGCCGCCCCGGCCACGGCGGCGATGCCGGCGAAGCGCAGCTCGAAGAGATTGGAGATCTGGCCGTCCTCTGCGCCCGTGAGGTGCAGCACCTCCACCACGTCCTTGCGCGCTGCGATCCCGGCGCGCGTGGCGAAGGCGACGACCGCCGCCGCCGCCCCGGCGATCAGCAGGAGGATGGCCGACGCGGTCCAGCGGACGACGCCGGCGGCGCCGCGGATGTCCTTGATCCAGACGCTGTGGTCGTCGACGACCGCGTCAAGGCCCTGTGCCTTCAACGCACGGCCGAGGGCGGCAGCCGTGGCCGGCTTGCGCCCGTCCAGGCCCACGGCCACCAGCCGCGGCACCGGCAGGTCGTCCAGGTCGGCCACATCGCCGATCCAGGGTTCGATCAGGGCGTAGGCCTTTTCCTTCTCCAGCGCCCGGGCCTCGGTGACCCCTGGAACCCCAGCTAGCGCCTCGGCGGCGCGGGCGGCCGCGGCATCGGGCGTCTCGCCGCCGCGGGCGCGGACGATGACGGTGGCCTCGGCAGTGAGCTGGCGGCTCCAGCCGTTCGCCGCGCGGGTGGACGCGATGACGCCGAGGGCGGTCAGGCAGGCCAGGAAGCAGAGCACCGCAACGACGAAGAGGAGCGCCGGATCGCGCGCGTCCTCCTGCGGCAGGAACGGCGCCGGGCGCCAGCGCTGGGGATCGAACGCCTCGCTCATACGGCGGGACCCTGTGGCGGCAGCGGACGCAGCCGGCCCTTCTCGAGGTGCAGCACAGGCCGCGCCGAGCGGGCCACCAGGTCCTGGTCGTGGGTGGCGATGATGACGGTCGTGCCGAGCCGGTTCAGCTCGACGAACAGGCGATAGATGCGCAGCGCCATCTCGTGGTCCACGTTGCCGGTGGGCTCGTCGGCCAGGAGGATCTCGGGCCGGCCGACCACGGCGCGGGCGATCGCCAGCCGCTGCTTCTCGCCGCCCGCCAGGGTCGGCGGCAGGGCGTGCATGCGGGATTTGAGGCCCACCCAAGCCAGAAGCTCGGCGACGTCGCTCCGGTACTCCGAGGGCTTGTGGCCGGCGATGCGCAGCGGCAGGGCGGTGTTGTCGAAGGCCGACAGATGGTCGAGCAGCAGCAGGTCCTGGAAGACCACCCCGATGCGGCGACGCAGGCGCGGCAGGGCCGACGCGGGCAGCGCGCCGACGTCTTCGCCGAACAGGCGGATCGCCCCGGCGGAGGGGCGTGCGGCGAGATAGATCAGCTTCAGGAGCGAACTCTTGCCGGCGCCGGAGGGGCCGGTGATGAAGTGGAACGAGCCGCGCGGCAGCGAGAGCGAGACGTCGCTCAGCACCTCGGGGCCGCGCCCATAACGCATGGACACGCCGGAGAAACGGAGGATTTCGTCGGCCGAGGTCTCTTCGGCTGCGACGTGGGCGTTTCTGGACATGTGGGCCGAAATCGGCGACCTCGGAATGAGCGGTCTGGAGCGTCCGATTCGCCCGAATGATACTGACCTGTCCAGAGTGCGACACCAGCTATTTCGTGGACGATCTGCGGATCCCGCGGCTCGGCCGGATGGTGAGGTGCAGCAGCTGCGGCCATCGCTGGCGCGCGTTCCAGGACCGGAGCGATCCCGAGTCCGCGGCGCCTGACGACGACCTGCTGGTCGAGGGGCCAGGCGGGCCCCCGCCGCCTCCCGACGAACAGGTGGACTTCGTCGTCGCCCCCCCGAAGGCGGGGGGAAAGGCCGCCCGTCCGAAGACCCCGCTCGCGGCGGCCATCGCCGCAGGCGTCGCCGTCGGCGTGGCGCTGCTGCTGGCTGGCGTGATCCTGGCGCGACAGCAGGTGGCGGGGGTGATCCCCGGCGCAGCGCCACTGTTCTCGGCTATCGGCCTGCCGGTGAACACCATCGGCCTCGTGCTCGAGGGCGTGACTTCGAAGGAGACCTTCCAGGGCGGCCGGCCCGTTCTGGCGGTGACGGGAGCGGTGCGCTCGGTGGTCGATGAACCGACCCAGGCGCCGCCGATCCGGATCAGCCTGCTGGACAAGCACGGAAAGCCGCTGGCGAGCCTGGTCGCCGAGCCGCTGAACGAGCGGGTGCCGCCCGGCGCCAAGCGCTATTTCGCCGTGTCGCTGCCCGATCCGCCCGCCGGTGCGCGCGAGCTGGAAGTCGCGTTCGATCCGGGTGCGAAGACCACGGCGGCGGCCCCTGCGCCAGCGCCGCCCGCCGCCGCCGGCCCCGCGCCCGTGGAGGCTCAGCCCCTTCCCGCCGACAGCCCGGACGCCCTGAAGTCGCATGAGCAGCACTGAGACGCCGACGATCCTGATCTCCGAGGAGGAGGTGGCCCGCCGGGTCGATGCGATCGCGGCCGAGATCGCCCCGCGCATCGACGACGAGACGGTTATGGTCTGCCTGCTCACCGGGGGCATCTGGTTCGCCGCGGACCTGACCCGGGCGCTGGCTCGGCGGGGCCGCCTGGTGCGGTTCGACGCCCTGTGGCTCGCATCGTACAAGGACGAACGTCAGTCCAGCGGACGGTGCGAGGTGCGCGCGGACCTGCAGCGGCCCATCGCGGGCCGCAAGGCGCTGGTCGTCGACGACGTCTTCGACACGGGGCTGTCGCTGTCCGAGGCGGCGCGGCTGGTGAAGGACTCCGGCGCCAGCGAAGTCCTGACGGCGGTGTTCGCCCGCAAGCCCTGGCCCACGCCGCGGTCGATGGAGCCCGACTTCGTGGCCTGGGAGGCGCCTGGCCGGTTCCTGGTCGGCTACGGCCTGGACGTGGCCGGCACGATGCGCGGGCTTCCCTACATCGGGGCGATGGACTGAGCCGACCGGCTTAGAGCCATTCCGGCATCCGCTCGCGCTCGAGCATGTCCTCGTACGTCGGGCGCGGACGCACCACGGCGTAAGCGTCGCCCTTCACGAGCACCTCCGGGACCAGCAGGCGGGAATTGTATTCGCTGGCCATCGCCGCGCCGTAGGCCCCTGCGCTCATGAAGGCGATGAGGTCGCCGGCCTCCAGAGGCGGCAGGGCGCGGTCGCGCGTGAAGGTGTCGCCGGTCTCGCAGACCGGACCCACGACGTCATAGACCACCGGCTCGCCAGTCCGCGGCTTCACCGGACGGATGTCGTGGTAGGCGTCGTACATGGCCGGACGCAGCAGGTCGTTCATCGCCGCGTCCAGCACCAGGAAACGCCGGCCCTCGGGGCGTTCGTGGACGTGGTTCACGCGGGCGACGAGGACGCCGGCGTTGGCGGCGATCATCCGGCCTGGCTCGAAGGCGAGCTGGACGTCGAGTCCGGCCGTCGCCCGCGCAATCATCGCGGCGTAGGCGGCGGGCGCCGGTGGCTCGGGCTGGTTGAAATAGGGCACGCCGAGGCCACCGCCGAGATCCAGCCGCTCGACCGGCAGGCCTTCGGCCTTCAGGCGCTCAACGAGGCCGCGCATCTTGCTGAAGGCGGCCTCCATGGGGGCCAGGTCGGTGATCTGGCTGCCGATGTGGCAGGCTACGCCCGCCGGCCGCACGCCGGCCATGTTGGCGGCGTTGGCGTAGAGGCGCTCGGCCTCGGAAAAGCTGACGCCGAACTTGTTTTCGGCCTTGCCGGTGGAGATCTTGGCGTGGCCGCCGGCCTCGACGTCGGGATTGACGCGGATCGCCACGGTGGCGCGCTTACCCAGGCCCTGGGCCACGCGGTTGACCGCGTGAAGCTCAGGCTCGGACTCGACGTTGATCTCGGCGACACCGGTCTCGACCGCGAAGGCGATCTCGGCGTCCGTCTTCCCCACGCCCGAAAATACAATGCGCTCGGGCGGCACGCCGGCGGCCAGGGCGCGGCGGATCTCGCCCTCCGACACGACGTCGGCGCCGGCGCCCAGGCGGGCGAGGGTGCGCAGCACGGCGACGTTGGAGTTGGCCTTCACGGCGAACGCGATCAGCGGGTCCTTGAGGCCCGCGCCGACCAGGGCGTCGCGCAGGACGGTGAAGTGCCGCTCGAGGGTGGCGGAGGAATAGACATAGACCGGCGTGCCCACCGCCTCGGCGATGCGGGCCAGAGGCACGCCCTCACACCAGAGCTCGCCCCCCTGGAGCTCGAAATGGTTCATCGGCGGGGATTGGCGTAGGGGTCAGGGAGGGCGCCCTGAGGCGCCGGTGCGGTCGGATTCTGGCCGCTGCCGGGGATCGGCAGCGTGCGGGGCGGCGCCGGATCGGTGGAACGGTCGCGCGGATCGACCGTATCGACCGGGCGGCTCGGATCCTGCTGGCGCTGGGCGCTGTCGGCGTCCTTCGTCGTATTGCGCTCGGAGCCGAACAGGGGGCCGGGTCGTTCGAGCGAGCCCACCTTGCCGCAGCCCGCAAGGCCGGCGGCGAGGGCGAGGGCGCAGATCGTCACCGTGCGGGTCATGCCAGGGCTTCCTTCCAACGCTTGATCTGGGCCCGCACCTGATCGGGAGCGGTCCCGCCATAACTCTTGCGACTGCCGGCCGATGCGCTGGGGGTCAGCACACCGTAGACGTCCGGCCCGATCCCCTGCGACAGCGCCTGGAGTTCGGCGAGCGGCAGCTCGGCGAGGTCGCAGCCCAGCTGTTCGGCGCGCTTCACGGCCGCGCCGGTCACGTGGTGGGCGTCACGGAACGGCATGTCCAGCGTGCGCACCAGCCAGTCGGCGAGATCGGTGGCGGTGGAGAAGCCGGCCCCGGCGGCCGCGGCCATCCGCTGCGCCACCGGTTCCAGGTCGGCGACCATGCCGGCCATCGCTTTCAGGCTCAGCTCCAGAGCGTCGAAGGCCTCGAAGGTGGGGACCTTGTCCTCCTGCATATCCTTCGAATAGGCGAGCGGCAGACCCTTCATGACGACGGTCAACTGAGTGAACGATCCCAGGAGCCGGCCCACCTTGGCCCGCACCAGCTCGGCCGCATCGGGGTTCTTCTTCTGCGGCATGATGGAGGAGCCGGTAGTGAAGGCGTCCGACAGCCGGATGAAGCCGAACTGGGGCGTCGTCCAGATAACGATCTCTTCCGCAAGCCGCGAGAGGTGCACGCCGCAGAGGCTGGCGGCTGCCAGCGCCTCGAGGGCGAAGTCGCGGTCGGACACGCTGTCCAGCGAATTGGCGGTCGGCCGGTCGAAGCCCAGCGCCCTGGCGGTCATCTCCCGATCGATCGGAAAGGGCGAGCCGGCGAGGGCGGCCGCGCCGAGGGGGCTCTCGTTCATCCGCCGGCGCGCGTCGGTGAAACGTCCGGCGTCGCGGCCGAACATCTCGACATACGCCATCAGGTGGTGGCCGAAGGTAACCGGCTGGGCCGGCTGCAGGTGCGTGAAGCCCGGCATCAGGGTGTCGGCGTGAGCCTCGGCCTGGGCCACGAGCGCCGCTTGCAGCGCGCGCAGCTGGACGATGGTGCGGTCGCAGGCGTCGCGGACCCAGAGGCGGAAGTCGAGCGCCACCTGGTCGTTGCGCGAGCGCGCGGTGTGCAGCCGCCCGGCGGTGGGGCCGATCAACTCGCGCAACCGGGCCTCCACGTTCATGTGGATGTCCTCGTACTCTTCGCGGTACGGGAAGGTCCCGGCGGCGATCTCGGCTTCGATCTCGGCGAGGCCACGCAGGATTTCGGTAGCGTCCTCGCTTGAAATCACGCCGACGCTTTGCAACATCGCGGCGTGCGCGCGGGAGCCGGCCAGGTCCTGGGCGGCGAGCCGCCGATCGAACCCGATCGAGACGTTGATCGCCTGCATCAGGTCGGCCGGCTTTTCGGAGAACCTGCCGCCCCACATGGCCTGTCCCGATTGGGCCTGGCCAGCGGGCGAGTCGGAGGAAGAGGTCATATGAACGAAGATCCGCAAGCGCAGGGTAAGCCCAAGGGCGGGATCCTGACCTGGGCCCTGTGGGGCGTCGCCCTCGTGGGCGTCGCCGCGGTTCTCTACATCATCGCCCAGGCTTCCACCAAGACGGCGCCGACGCAGGCCTCTGCGCCTGCACCGGCCAGCGCAGGCAAGGCGGCCGGGACATCGTTCGCGAGCAAGCTCACCACGCCCGCGCAACCGACGCCGCCGCCGGACTACGCCTTCTATGACGAGACCGGGAAGGCGATGAAGGTCGCCGACCTCAAGGGCAAGGTCGTCGTCATGAACATCTGGGCGACCTGGTGCGCGCCCTGCAAGATCGAGATGCCGACCCTGGCCAAGCTGGCCAAGGCCTACGAGGGCAAGCCGGTGGAGGTGGTGGCGGTCAGCATCGACTCGGTCGACGCGGCCGACCAGGCGCGCCTATTCATCGCGCAGAACGCGCCGCTCAAGTTCTACCACGACCGCGAGATGAAGCTGCCGTTCAAGCTGGTCCCCGCCGCGCCCGGCGCGCCGACGACCGTGGTCTACGGCCGCGATGGGCTCGAGGTGGGCAGGGTCGCAGGCGAGGCGGACTGGTCCGGACCGGAAGCCCGCGCCCTTGTGGAAAAGGCCCTCGCGGCCGGCGGCTGAGGTCCGCTAGGCGGTGACGGTTTCCTGGCTGGCTGCGTGCTGCGCGGTGAGGCTGCGCAGCAGGTTGACCAGCGAGCTGCGCACTTCGGGCGGCAGCCGTTCGTAGGCCGACAGCAACTCCAGCGCGCCAGGCGTCCGCATGCGGCCGAGCAGGTCGAGATCGTCGGCCGTTTCCTTGTCGGCGCCGTCGAAGACGTCCATCAGGTCGGTCACCCGGCAGCGCAGCGCGCGAGCGATCTGCACCAAACGCGAGAATGAAATCCGGTTCGCGCCGTTCTCGTATTTCTGAATCTGCTGGAAGCTGACGCCGCACTGTTCGGCGAGCGCCTCCTGCGACATACCGATTGTCCGACGACGAATACGCACCGCGGCCCCGAGCGCGATGTCCATGGGGTCAGGCGCCTTGGTCGACACCTCCGACATAGCAATTACCTCCGTTGTGCGAGTGTTCCCGTCTTCACTCGCAAGCCCAAGTTGCGACTAAGCGCCATTGTCCTGGGGCTGAAAAGCCTTTTCAGCCCTCAGGCGACCACCGTTCAACCAGATCGCCCATGATGAATGACCGTGGTTAAGGTCTTGGTGACCGAAGCACCGCCGAACTGGGCCTTCGAGAGTTGTGGTTTCCGAAGGTCATGCGAGTCATCCGCCTGCATCCCCCGTTCGACCATGGCGCCGCCTTGCGCGTGCCGCCGGCGCACGATCAGAAGAACTGGGCCGTCCTCTGGCAATGGCTGGGCGAGGAGGCTCAATCCGTCGCCGAAGCGGCCGCGGTTCAGGTGCGCACGCCGGAGGGGCCGGTGGTCGCGCACTCCGGCGACTGGATCGTTTTGTCGCACTCGGGCTCGTTCCACGTAGCCCACACCATGAGGCCTTGCGACGCCTGAGGCGGGCTACATCGGGACGCGGCCGATCCGGATGTCCTTCGAGCCCACCGGCAGGGTGTAGAGGCTGCCGTCTTCGGCCAGGTCCCAATCGCCGTTGCGTGCGTCATCCAGGCCGCGGGTGAATATGGATGCCAGGATCGCGTTATCCGGCGCCGGGATTAGGTGATAGAGCACCAGCAGCTTCGCGCCCGCCTGGTTCGCCGTGCGCGCCGCCTCGGCGGGCGAGATATGGTAGCTCTGGATGTCGTGCATGATGTGCGAAATCCGCGGCCGTCCGGCGTCCTTCGCAACCCCTTCCATCGCCCGCACCATCTCCCGGTTCAGGGCCTCCGACATCAGGATGTCGGCGCCGCGCGCGGCGACCGTCAGCGGGCCGTAGGTGGTGGTGTCCCCAGTGACGACCAGGGAGCGGCCACGGAAATCGAACCGATACGCGTAGGCGGGCGAGACCGGGGCATGGTTCGTCTCGATGGCGGTGATCCGCATCTTGCCGTCGTCATGGATCACCACGGTGCGAGGCTGGTTCGGCGCGGCGGCAGGCATCGCGATCGGCCGGGCCTGTAGGGTCGAGGTGGCCGGCGGCATCAACGCGGCGGTGTGGTGGGCGGTGCGATAGCCGCGGTCCTGCGCATAGGCGAGGTTGAAACCGTCCACGACCTGCTCGACGCCGGGGCCGCCATAGACCGGTAGTGGCGCCGGCCGGCCAGGCACCCAGGTCTGAAGGTTCAACTCACCCAGGTCGCCGATGTGGTCGGAGTGGAAATGGGTCAGCAGGACGCCGGCCGTGCGGTCGAGCGGCAGGCCCCACTGCATCAGGTTCTTGGTGGACTCAGGGCCTGTGTCGACGATCCAGATCTTGCCGTCGGCCATGACCGCGACGCACGCCTTGGCGCGCTTGGGACTGGGGAGCGGGGCGGAGGTGCCGCACAGCGCCACCCGCATGGCGTCGTCGCCGTTCACCAGCGCGACATTGTTCCGGCGGATGTTCACCGTGGCGGCGCGTTCGAGCAGGCGATCCTGCACTGCAGGGGTGTTCATCGCCACGGCGCCGAGCCCCAGCACCGCCGCGGCGGAGACCGCAACGACCGCGAGGGCGCGAAGCGGGCGGCTTGGCGCGCCGGTCTGCGGCAGCGCGCGCACGCACAACACCAGAGCCGCGAAGCCCACCAGCTCGACGGGCAGGTTTGGGATCAATCCCGCCGATCCGCCACTCATGACGGCGCCAAGGAGCCGGCCGAGGATGATGGCGCCCAGAACGATGGCCGCCGCGGTCAACAGGCCGCGCCGGCGCGACCAGGCGCCGGCGATGCACAGCACGGCGAGGCCCAGGAAGACGCCGCCGAAGTCGCCGCGCAGGGTCGAGAGTCCCACGAGGCCAAGCGGCTCGACGGCGAACCGCTCTGCAGCGCGTTCTGGCGCGACCCAGAAGCCGAAGCCGAGGGCGGCGAAGATCAGGCCGTAGAGGCCAACGAGGATGCGGGTGACGGCGAGCATGATCGGCTCCTGTCGGGCGCTCAGAGCGGCGGCGGCCCGGTGAAAAGGTCTGAAACGGCGCGGGTGGCGATGGCGCGGGCGGCGGCGGTTTCGACGCCCAGGGCGAGGAGGAGGCCGAAGGCGAGGTCGGCGGACAGGGCGGCAGCATGGCCCGGGGCGCCCTGCTCGACGATCCGGGCGACCGCCATCTGCACGACGCCGACGGCGAGCAGCACGCCGGCCTCCAGCGAAACGCCCGAGAACCGGCCGGCCCCCAGCCCGGCCTGGATGTCGGCGCGGACGCCGGCGTTCATGGGGGCGTCGGGAATCGCCGCGCTGTGGAAGAGACGCTGGCCCAGCCGGGCGCTTTCCGGATTCTCCAGCGCCTGGCGTGCGAAGCCACAGACGGCGCGCGCCACGCGCTCGGCGGGGTCTTCGATTCCGGCGCCGACGCGGGCGGCCAGCGCCTCGGCGCCGAGCCTGGCCTGATCGGCCAACGCGCGGGCCAGGGCGTCCTTGTCCGGGAAGTGGTTGTAGAAGCTGCCTTTGGCGACGTCGGCGGCGGCCACGATGTCGTCGATGCTGACCCCGTCCACCGAACG
The DNA here is from genome assembly GCA_046725615.1 of Pseudomonadota bacterium. Taxonomy (GTDB): domain Bacteria; phylum Pseudomonadota; class Alphaproteobacteria; order Caulobacterales; family Caulobacteraceae; genus Phenylobacterium. The sequence goes on along the minus strand of JBKOYY010000193.1, from coordinate 45,445 downwards.
CTCGGCGAACAGCGCCTGGCCGGCGCGGAGCAGCGCCGCCCGCGTCCTCATCCTCCGCCTGTCGATCCTGGGCTCGGCCACGGCCGCCTCATAATTGACTATGTAGTCATTAATGAACTAAACAGTCAGAAAAGCAAGCCGGTCGGAGGAGCCGCATCCATGACGCTCGAAGTCGAGGCCTTCTGGTCATTTCGCAGCCCTTATTCCTACTTGGCCACGCCGCGCATGGCCGAGATCGCGGCGCGCTACGACGTCGACCTCCAGGTGCGACCGGTCTATCCGCTGGCGGTCCGCGTCGACGGGTTCTTCGAACGGCAGGATCCGCGCTGGCCGATGTACGTGGTCCGCGACTGTTTCCGGACGGCCCAGATGCTGGGCATGACCTTCGGCCCGCCGCGACCCGATCCCATCGTCATGGACATGCGCACGCGCGAGATTCCGAAGGAACAGCCCTACATCCGGCGGCTGACCCACCTGGGTCAGGTGGCGGTCGAGCGGGGCCGCGGCATCCCGTTTATCTGCGAGGTCAGCAAGCTGATCTGGAGCGGCGAGGTGCAGGGATGGGACCAGGGCGACCATCTGGCCCGCGCGACCGAGCGAGCGGGCCTGGACTTGGCCGAGCTTGACGCCGTGGTCGCGGCGGAGGGCGACCGGCTGGAGGCAGCGATCCAGGCCAGCCATGCCCGCATGGACGAGGTGGGCCATTGGGGCGTACCCACCTTCGTCTTCAAGGACGAGCCTTTCTTCGGTCAGGATCGTCTGGAGACCCTGGTCTGGCGGCTCAAGCAGAACGGGCTGACGGAGCGGGTCTGAACTACCGCTTCCAGGCGACCTTGACGCCCCACTTGCCGAACTGGGGTTTAACCTCGACCCCCGGGGCAGGGCGGTAGGCGGCGAGCGTCGCAGCGGTCCAGCTCAGGCGATAGCGGACGAGGTAGCCCTCGTGATCCGACAGCATCGGGCGGTCCTTCCCCGTGAACAGCAATTCGGCGCGGGTCGGCTCCACCTTCACGACGCCAGGCTGAAAGGCCTGCAGGTCCTGGCGGCGCAGCCAGGGCTCGGGGTCCGGTTCGGCGTCGGCCTCACCGCAGCGAGCTACGGGCTGGTGACAGAACTCGCCCACGACCGTGTAGGGGCGTTCCAGCGCCTGGAAGTAGTATCGGGCCGGCGAATTGCGGATGTTGAAGTCGCCGCCCACCACAAGCGGGGCGGCCGGCTCGCGGTTGGCCCGGATGAACCGGAAGAGCTCGCGCGTCTGGGCCTGATGGGCGGGGAGCGTCTCGGATCGCGGGGCGCCTGAGGCTTTCCGAGCGTTCATGTGCGTGTTCACGACTTCGACCGGGGTCGGCAGCCCTCGGGGGGCCAGGCGAACCAGCATGGCGCCCTTGTTCGCGAGGCAGTCGAGGCCGGCGCAGGTGCGGAAGGGCGCGCTCTTCACGTCGACGATGGGCTCGTCGCTCAGCACATGAAGCCCGCCGCCGGTCAGGTTGCGCAGGCCCCGGCCGGGACCCTGCGCCCAGTAGCGGTAACCGCTCTCGCGGACCAGGTCGGCGATCTCGCCGCGGAACCCCTCCTGGATCAGCACGACGTCGGGCTCGCGACCCTCGCGCCGCAGGGCCGCCAGCTCCCGCCCGATCTCCCGCAGGGCCTCGCCGCGGCCTCGCGCGATCGGCCATGGCAGGCCTTTGACGTTGTAGGTAAGGACGCTGATCTCCGCGCTCTGCACGAGCGCGGCCGGCGCGTGCGCCGGATGCACAGGTTCGAAGTCCATCTGCCCCAAGCCCCAGGACCCTGTCTGTTCCGGGGAAATGACGGGGTTCGCTGACGAGCGTGTGACGCCGGGCTCTTCGTTTTGCGACAGGGCGGATGCGCAAGGCTGACGTGGGGGCGCCGTTGCGGGTCGCCGAGGTTGCCGACACCTTGCGCCGAAAGAGAGAGGGACCCGCCGTGGCCGACGACATCCTGCTGACCGAGGACCTGGACGGCGTCCAGCGCCTTACCTTCAACCGCCCCGATCGCCTGAACGCCCTGAACCAGCCGATGGCCGAGGGGCTGCTGGCGCACTTCGAGGGGCTGCGGCGGCGCGAGGACGTGCGAGTCGTGGTGATCCGGGGGGCGGGCCGCGCCTTCTCGGCCGGCGCCGATCTCAAGGCCATGGGCCAGCCTGACATGCTGCGCGACGGGCCGAAGGGCGACTGGGTCCTGCGCGACCTGATGAAGGCGATGCGGGCCTGCCCGCAGCCCTTGATCTCCACGGTGCGCGGCGCGGCAGCCGGCGGCGGCCTGGCCATCGCCCTGGCGAGCGATGTGATCGTCGCCAGCGAAAGCGCGGCCTTCCACCCGGCCTTCCTGGCCATTGGCCTTTCGGGTGCGGAGCTGGGCGTGAGCTGGCGGCTCCAGCGCGCCATCGGCCTGTCGAAGGCGCGCGAGGTGCTGCTGGCTGGTCGGCCGCTCAATGCGGCGGCGGCGCTCGAGGCGGGGCTCGTCTCGGCTGTGACGCCGGAAGCCGAGCTGGACGACTACGGCATGGCCCTGGCGCGCGACATGGCCAAGGCCCAGCCCGACGCCCTGCGCCTCACCAAGCGCAGTCTGGACGCCACGCTGGAGGCCGTCAGCTTCGACACCGCGCTGGAGATCGAGGAGCGCGCCCAGATGCTGATGATCGCGCGCCGCCGGAGCTGATGGTCAGGCCGCCTCGTCCTCTGGCGCGACGTCGACCTCGACCTTGAGGCTCTGGCCGCCTGAGGCGAGGATGACGCCATCGATGGGCGCCACGTCCGCGTAGTCGCGGCCGACCGCGAGCACCAGGTGGTCGTCGCCGGCCAGGATGGCATTGGTGGGGTCGAAGCCGACCCAGCCGAGCGCCCCGCCGCACCAGATCGCGACCCAGGCGTGGGTCGCGTCCGCGCCCTCGAGCCGCGGCTGGCCGGGCGGCGGGATCGTCCGCAGATAGCCGCTGACGTAGGCCGCCGGCAGGCCCAGGCCGCGGAGTCCGCAGATCATGATCTGAGCGAAGTCCTGGCAGACGCCATGACGGGCGGCGAAGGCCTGGGCCACCGGGGTCGAGACCTCGGTGGCGCTGGGGTCGTAGCGGAATTCCGCGTGGATGCGGCGGTTGAGCTCGGCTGCCGCGGCGACGATCGGCCGGCCCGGCGCGAAGCTCTCGCGGGCATAGGTGGTGATTTCCGGGACGATGGGGGTCCGTGGCGTCGGGAAGAGGTATGATGCGGGGCCGTCGGGCGTCAGGTCGCGGCTCTCCAGCACGGCGGCGCGGATGGCTTCCCAGGACGGGCTCGCATCGGGATCCCCGGCGGCCGGCGTGTGGACGTCGATGTGCGCCCGCGCCTCGATGACGAGCGCCCGATGCGGAGTGTCGACGGTGACGGTCAGGACGCGGGCGCCGAAGGGGCCCAGGCGGTCCGTGGTGGCCGACGGTCGGGGCGAAACGTCGATGTCGCTGTCCAGCACAGTCTGGCTCGGTGACGAGCGCGGCGTCAGGCGCAGGACGCAGCGGGCGAAGCCGACGTCGCTGTCGTAGCTGTAGGTCGTCCGGTGCCGCAGCCGGTACCTCACGCCAACCCCACGAGCTTGACGGTCGGAACGGCGCTGGCGCCCTGGAGGAAGAAGCGGTCGCCGATGGCGTTCGAGAGGCGCATCAGGGAGCGCTCATAGGCGAGGACCGTCTCGGCGCCGAGCCCGGCTGCGTCCTCGGTCTCCAACTCGGCGGCCAGCGGCAGAAGGATGCGCGCCGGCGCCTCGGGGATTCCATCTTCCTGCAGCGTCGGGAGCACGGAGAGGTGCTCCTTCAGGGCCGCCACCTGGAAGGCCACCGAGCGGGTATTGAAGGGGTCGAGCATCACGAGGTCGCGGACGGGCGTCCGGGCGAGGCCCACGATGTAGCGCGCGCGATAGGTGATCTGGCTGTCGTTGAGGTCCAGCAGCAGGTCGAGGTCGTCGATGGTGGCGGCGTCGTGGGCCAGGGTGCGGGCGAGCTGGCAAGTGTTGATACCCCGCTCGATGCGGCGGCCCATGTCGAGGAAGCGCCAGCCGGCGACACGGTTCATGTTTTCCTGCGCCAGGCCGGACAGGCCCGCGATGTGGCGCAGAGCGTTCTCGGCCTGCTCCAGGGCCTGGGCCTCAGAGTGGATGTCGTCGGCGCTGCCGGCGAGATCGCCCTCCAGGTCCACCAGCAGGCCCCAGAAGTCGGCCGACAGCCGCTCGCGCATTCCAGACGCGGTGCGCTTGGCGGCGCGGACCAGGTGGATCACCGACCCGGTGGCCGCCTCGTCGTGCAGGCTCTGGCGTGCGCAGTCCAGGGCGCGGCCGCCGTGGGTGTGGGCGCCCAGGGCGCGCCATTCGACCAGCAGCGCGTGCAGCGCCTCAAAGGTCTCGCCGCGGCCGTGCAGCGAGGACTCCGAGTCCATCAGGCTCGAGCAGAGCGCCCGCACGAGGCGCAAGGTCGCGTCGGTCCGCTCGATGTAGCGGCCCAGCCAGAAGAGGTTGTCCGCCGCCCGGCTCGGCAGGTGCCCGAGGATGCGGCGCACCTTCACGTCGTCGTCGCTGGCGATGAGGGTGAGACGCTCAACCGGCTTGTCGTCGACGATCCAGACGTCCGCCGTCCGGGCGCCTTCTCCCATGGAGATCGCGCGCGCGTCGGGGTGGTCGGCGGTGCGACAGAAGCCGCCGGGCATGATCCGCAGGCCCTCCGGCGTCCAGGCCGCGAAGACGCGCAGCACGAATGGCGCGGGCTCAAGCCGTCCGTTACGCAGCACCGGCATGGTGGACAGGTGGGCGACCTCCTGGCCGACGAAGTCCCCGGGCCGGTCGGCCAGGCGGCTCCGCAGGTCGGCGCGCGCTTCGGGCGTCAGGTCCCCGGCCAGGCGAGGGCCGGAGAGCGGGCCTGCGGAGCCGTTGAACGCGGGGGCAATGGCGAGTTCGTCGAAGTTTGCCTCCACGTGCGCCTGCTCTGACGCTTGGCCGCACCACCAGGTGGCGATGTTCGGCAGCTTGAGCTCCTCGCCCAGCAGGCGCTGGCAGAGGCGCGGCGCAAAGGCCATCAGGGCCCGAGACTCCAGCACCCCCGATCCAGGCATGTTCAGGACGGTGACGCCGCCGGCGCGGATGGCTTCCAGCAGGCCGGGCACGCCCAGACGAGAAGCTGCGTTCAGCTCGAGCGGGTCGAGGAAATCGGCGTCGACCCGGCGCAGGATGACGTCGGCGCGCTTCAGGCCGGCGATGGTGCGTACCCAGACCTTGCCGTCGCGCGCCACCAGGTCGCCGCCCTCCACCAGCAGGAAGCCGAGGTAGCGGGCGAGGTGAGCCTGTTCGAAATAGGTCTGGCTGAAGGGCCCCGGCGTCAGAAGGCAGATGCGGGGTTCGGCCCGGTCGGCGGTGGCGGCCAGACCTCGCCGCAATGCGTCGAAGAAGGGCGCCAGCCGGTGGGCGTTCAGGCCATTGTACAGGTTGGGATAGGCGCGGCTGACCACGAGCCGGTTTTCCAGGGCGTAGCCCGCGCCAGACGGGGCCTGAGCCCGATCCTCGAGCACCCACCATCGCCCGTCGGGACCGCGTCCGACGTCGGCCGCGTAAAGCTGGAGGTAGCGGCCGCACGGCGGGGCGACCCCGCACATGGCGCGGAGGAAGTCGGGACTTCCGGTGACCACAGGGGCGGGCAGGGCGCCTTCGGCGACGAGGCGGCCAGGGCCGTAGATGTCCTCCAGCACCGCTTCCATCAACTGGGCGCGCTGGGCGACACCGGCGGCGATCTGGTCCCACTCCGCCTGGGGCAGGATCAGCGGCAACGGATCGAGCGGCCAACTGCGTTCGGTCTCCTCGCCATAGATGCGGTACGAGGCGCCGGAGTCACGGATGTGGCGCGCGGCCATGCCGAACCGGCCGTCGGCGTCGTCGTCGCCATAGCCGGCGAGTTCGCGCAGGAACGCCAGCCAGTGTTCCCGCGGACGGCCGGCCCCGTCGAACAGTTCGTCGGGCACGCCCGGGAGCGGACGATAGCTTTCCAGCCAGCGGGCAAGACGAGGCGGCAGCTCGCCGGCGTGCGCGGCCGGCCTCCTGGTCCCCGTGGTGGTGTCGTCGGCCACCGCCGTTTCCTCCGCCTGGGGCGAAGGGCCCCACCCCGCGCGGACGGTAGCACAGGTTGCGGCCGTGTCGGCGCCGGTTGCCCGCTCAGGGTCCGCCGCCTACACCTTGGCCATGGGGACCCTGGATCTGGCCGCGATCGTCGCCGAGGTGGGCCGCGAAGTGCAGGCGCACCGCGGCGAGGGTCATGTCGCGGACTACATCCCCGCCCTGGCGAGGGTGGACGCGCGCCGTTTTGGCCTCGCGGTGGTGACCTGCGGCGGCGAGACGTTCGAGACCGGGGACGCCTGGGTCCCGTTCTCCATCCAGAGCATTTCAAAGGTCTTCACCCTGACCCTCGCCCTGGAGCGCCTGGGCGAAAGTCTCTGGAAGCGCGTGGGGCGCGAGCCGTCCGGGTCGCGCTTCAATTCCATCGTCCAGCTCGAGGCCGAGCACGGCATCCCCCGCAACCCGTTCATCAATGCCGGGGCCATCGTGACGACCGACGCCCTGATGGCCGGCCGGGACCGCGAGACGGTCATCGCCGAGATCCGCGACACCCTCCGACGGCTCGCCGATAACGAGACGATCGACCTCGACAAGGAGGTCGCGGAGTCGGAGGCCGCGACGGGCTTCCGGAACTACGCGCTCGCGAATTTCATGCGCGGCTTCGGTAATCTTGACGCCCCCGTCGAGGAGGTCTTGCAGACCTACTTCCACCAATGCGCCATGCGCATCACCTGCAGACAGCTTGCCCGCGCGGGCCTGTTCCTGGCCAACGGTGGAGTCGACCCGATCTCCGGCGAGCGGGTCGTCAGCGCGGAGCACGCCCGCCGCATCTGCGCGATCATGATGACCTGCGGCCACTACGACGCCTCGGGCGACTTCGCCTTCAAGGTCGGCTTGCCGGGGAAGAGCGGCGTGGGCGGCGGTATCCTGACGATCGCGCCGGGCAAGGCGGCCATCGCCGTCTGGTCGCCGGGCCTGAACGAGGTCGGCAACTCCCAGGTGGGGACCTTGGCCCTGGAGCGGCTGGTGGCGAAGACCGGCTGGTCGGTGTTCTAGGTCTTCTCCCGCAGCACGGTCCGGAACCCGACATGGTCGGATCCTGTGTCCGTCGGACCGGCCTCGCGCGCCGGCGGGCGGTAGCGGAAGCAGAAGTTGTCGGCGCACAAGAACGAGCCGCCTTTGATGACTCGACGCTTCTCGCTGGGATCGCTGGGAAGGTAGGCGTCGCGTTCGGTCGGACCGACAGGGTCGACAATCTGGGACGGATCCAGCCCCGGCGCGTACCAGTCCTTCGTCCACTCCCAGACGTTGCCGGCCATGTCGACGAGCCCGTAGCCGTTGGCCGGGAAGCAGCCGACGGGCGCGGCGCTGGCCTTGTAGCCGTCGGCGCCGGAATCCACGGACGGGAAGGGGCCTTGCCAGACGTTGGCCTGCGGGGTCTTCATGTCGAGCGGCTTGTTTCCCCAGGTGTAGGCGGCGTCCTTGAGGCCCCCGCGCGCGGCGTATTCCCACTCGGCCTCGGTGGGCAGGTCGCGGCCAAGCCAGCGGGCGTAGGCAAGGGCGTCGTCGTACGCGATGTTGACGACAGGCCAGGCTCCCTTGCCGACGATGGAGCTCTTCGGGCCCTGGGGATGGCGCCAGTCCGCGCCCTGCACCACCTGCCACCAGCGACCCGGTCCGTCGTTGGGATTCTCTGCGCCTACGAAGACGATGGCTGAGGGCTTGAGCTGGTTCGCGGTCAGTCCCGGATATCGCTTCGGGTCCAGCGGCCGCTCGGCCAGGGTGACATATCCCGTGGCGGCCACGAAGCGCGCGAAGTCGTCGTTGGTGACCTCGGTACGGTCGATCCAGAACGTGCCCACCCGCGTCCTGCGCGGCGGGCCTTCCTCGCCGCGGGCGGGGGCGGCGCCCTGCAGGAACTCGCCGCCAGCGATGCGCACCATGCCGTCGGTGGCGGGCGCGCGACGCGGGACCGGCAGGCTGGCCAGGCACGGCCGGCCCACCTTCTTCGCCTCAGCCACGGGGTCCTGACGGCAGCCGGTCAGGGCAAGCAACGCGACCAGAACGGGAAGGATGGAACGCATCAGCGGCCCTGGAACACCGGCGCACGCTTTTCCACGAAGGCCCGCGCAGCCTCCTTGTGATCGGCGGTCTGGCCGCAGTGCACGTGGTGGGTGGCTTCGAGATCGAGGCATTCGTCGACCTCCCCGGCCATGGCGCGGTTCAGGTTCTCCTTCATGTAGCGGTAGGCCACCGTCGGGCCGGCGGCGAGGCGGCCGGCGATCTCGCGCGTCCTTGCGGCCAGGTCGTCGGGCTCCACCACCCAGTTGGCGAGGCCCAGCCGTAGGGCTTCGTCGGCGCTCACCCGGTCGGACAGGAAGTAGAGCTCGCGCGCCTTCGCCGACCCTACGAGCTGCGTCAGGAAGTAGGTCCCGCCATAGTCGCCCGAGAAGCCGACCTTGGCGAAGGCGGTGGTCATGATCGCCGTGCGGGACATGATCCTGAGGTCGCAGGCCAGCGCCAGCGACAACCCCGCGCCGGCCGCCGCGCCCGGCAGGGCGGCGATGGTCGGCTTGGGCATCTTGAACAGCTTGCCCGCGGTGGCGCGCTGGTTCACCCGCTGACGATGGATGGCCTCGTCGATCGGCGTGGGCTCGCCGCCGCCGGCGTTGCGGTTGTCCATGCCCTTCACGTCGCCGCCGGCGCAGAAGCCATTCCCGGCGCCCGTCAGCACCACGACCTTCACCGCGGGATCCAGCTCGGCCCACGCCAGCTGTTCCGACAGCGCCGCGTTCATCGCCCCGCTCATGGCGTTGCGGGCCTCGGGCCGATTGAGCGTGAGGGTCAGGACCCCGCCGTCCAGATCGGCGATGAGGTCGGTCGTGCCGGTGTCGCGGGCGGCCATGCGGGAGTCCTCCTGTTCGTTGGCGGCGACGATAGGCCGGCTCGGCTTGACCGTCATCCGCCCCAGGCCTTCAGTCCGCCATAGACACAAGGAAGGGAGAGACGCCGATGAGGCTCCGACAGATCGCCCTGGTGGGCGCCGATCTCGACGCCGCCAAGGCCGAGATCGTGGACGTGCTGGGGCTGGGGCCCGCCTACGCCGATCCGGGCGTCGGCAAGTACGGGCTCGCCAACCAGGTCTGGCCGATCGGCGACACCTTCCTGGAAGTGGTCTCGCCCAAGCAGCCGGGGACAACCGCGGGCCGCCTGTTGGACAAGCGCGGCGGCGACGGCGGCTACATGGTGATCCTCCAGGTCGATGACCTCGACGCGGCCCGGGCGCGGCTGAAGGACGAGGGCGTTCGGGTGGTCGACCAGTTCGACGGCGACGGCGTCCACTTCACTCACCTGCATCCCAAGGATGTCGGCGGCGCGATCCTGTCGATCGACGCCATGATTCCGAAGACGCGCTGGCAGTGGGGCGGTCCCGACTGGGAGAAGAACGTTCGCACCGACGTCTCTACGGGCATCGTCGGCGGAGAGCTGCAGGGCGGGGACCCCGATGCCATGTCGGCCCGGTGGGCTGCCGTGCTGGGCCGCCCGCGGGAGGCAACGGGCGACGGCTGGCGTATCCCCATGGAGGGGGGCGAGCTGCGCTTCGTGCAGGCCGCGGACGGACGCGGCGACGGCCTGGGCTGCTTCGACGTGGCCGTGCGCGACCCGGACGCGGTGAAAGCCCGCGCCAAGGCGCGTGGCGCAGTGGGCGAGGACGGCGAACTTATCCTATGCGGCACGCGCGTCCGGTTGGTGAAAGCCTAGCCGTCTCCGAGCAGTGGCGCCTTGAGGCCTGCATGCTGCAGGCGCAGGCCGGCGGCCCGGCTGCACAGGTCGAGGCTGTCGGCCATCAGGCGGGTGTTCGCCTCCATCACGGCCATGGGCGTCATGGCGCCCGCCAGGGAGGTCAGGTAATCACCCCAGAGGCCGTAAGCGCACGTCCAGAGTTCTAGGGCTTCAGTGGCGCCGGCCTCCAGGAGGGCGGCGCTCGGCGGTGTCGGGCTGGCAGGCATGAGGCGCTCCATGGCGGGCGGAAGCTAGCACGAAGGCGGCCATGGGCGTTGAGGCGGATCAAGTGACGACGATCAAGGCGGCGTGATGGGTTCGGGTCCTGCTGAAGACGTGGCCAGCCGACCGGCCGGGCTGAGCGGCCTGACCGAGGCCGAGGCGGCGCGCCGCCTGGCGGAGGACGGCCCTAACCAGCTCAGTGAGACGCGCCGCCGCCGCCTGCCGCAGATCGCCCGCGAGGTGCTGCGCGAGCCGATGTTCCTGCTGCTGCTGGTGGCGGTGGGCTTTTACTTCTTCCTGGGGGATACGGCCGAGGCCGCGTTCCTGTTCGCCGGGGCGATGGCCACGATCGGGCTGGTGATCGTCCAGGAGGCGCGCAGCGAGCGGGCGCTTGCGGCGTTGAAGGCCCTCGCCGAGCCGAGCGCGCGGGTGATCCGGGGCGGCGTGGAGCGGCGCGTTCCGGCGGCCGAACTGGTGCGCGGCGATGTGGTGCTGATCGCCGAGGGCGGCCGGGCGCCGGCCGACGCGGCCCTGTTGGCGGGCGACGTCCTGTCGGTGGATGAGTCGGTGCTGACGGGCGAGTCGGCGCCGGTGGTCCGATCGCCTCTGCCGGCGGGGAAGCAGGTCGGGGGCGGCGAGACGCCCGAGCACGCGCGAATCTGCGCCGGCACGCTGCTCGTGCGCGGCCACGGGGTGGCCGAGGTCACAGCCACCGGGCGCAACACGCGGATCGGCGCCATCGGCGCGGCGCTGGCGACGGCCGGTGAGCCGCCCACGCCGCTCCAGCGCGCAACCCGCCGGCTGGTGGGACTGCTCGGCGTCGCGGCCTTCGCCCTGGCGACTGCGGTGTTGCTCGCGCACGGTTTCCTGCGCGGCGCCTGGATCGAGGGTGGCCTGGCGGCGCTGACCATCGGCATCGCGCTGGTGCCCGAGGAATTCCCCATGGTGCTGGCGGTGTTCCTGGCCCTCGGTGGATGGCGTCTCGCCCAGAAGAAGGTGCTGGTGCGGCGAACCGCGGCGATCGAGGCCCTCGGCGCCATCAGCGTCCTGTGCGTCGACAAGACGGGCACGCTGACCCGCAACGAGATGAGCGTGGCCGCACTCTGGGCGGACGGACGCGAGGCGGGCGTCGGCGATCCGGCCGTCGCGGGCGTGCTCAGGACGGCGGCCGACGCCTCGGCCGTCCATCCGCTCGACCCCATGGATCGCGCGCTGCGCGCCGCCGCGGGCGGAACAGCCGACGACGTCCATCCTCTCAGGTCTTATCCGCTTCGGCCCGAGCGCTTGGCGTTCATCCAGGCTTGGCCTGCGACGGCGGGCGGCGTTCGGTTTGCGGCCAAGGGCGCGCCCGAGGCCATCTTCGACCTCTGCCGGCTCGACGATGCGGCGCGCGCCCGGGCGCATGCGGCGGTCGCCGGCTTCGCCCGGCGCGGACTGCGCGTGCTGGGAGTCGCGGCGGCGTCCGAGGCCCAGGACCACGGTGGCGATCCCGGCGGTGCGCCCTTCGTCTTTGAGGGGCTCGCCGCGTTCGAGGACCCGGTGCGCGCCGAGGTGCCGCCGGCGCTTACCGCCGCCAGGCAGGCCGGAATCTCGGTGGCGATGATCACCGGCGACTTCCCGGACACGGCGCTGGCCATCGCCGCCCAGGCTGGGATCGACACCGAAGGCGGGGCGCTGACCGGGGCCGAGCTGAGGGCGCTGGGCGATGAGGCCCTGCGCGAGGCGGTTCGGCGGGTGCGCGTGTTCGCCCGCATCGACCCGGAGCAGAAGCTGAGGCTGGTCCACGCCTTCCAGGCCAACGGCGAGCGGGTTGGGATGTTCGGCGACGGAGTGAACGATGCGCCGGCCCTGGAGGCAGCCCACGTGGGTGTGGCCATGGGGCAGCGGGGCGTCGATGTGGCGCGCGAGGCCTCGGACCTGATCCTGCTGGACGACCGGTTCGCCTCGGTCGTCGCGGGCATCGCCGAGGGGCGACGCATATACGGCAACCTCCGGGCGGCGCTGGCCTACATCGTCACCGTGCACATTCCGATGGCCGGCCTGGCGCTGCTGCCGCCGCTGATGGGGGCTCCGCCGGTTCTGTTTCCGCTGCAGGTGGTGCTGCTGGAGCTGGTGATCGACCCGATGTGCGCGCTGGTGTTCGAGGGTCGGGAGGCGTCCCGCGACTCGATGCTGCGGCCACCGAGGCCGGGGAACGAGGCGCTGATGGGGCCTGCCCGGCTCCTGCTGACCATAGGCCAGGGGCTGGCCGTGCTGGCAGGCGCCTACGGGCTCTACCTATGGCTTCTCCAAGCCGCGCTGTCGCCGGAAGCTTCGCGCGCTGCGACCCTTGTCTTCCTGGTGGCCGCGAACCTGGGCGTCGCCGCCGTACTGGCCGCCGCCGGACGCGCGGCGCCGCGGCGCCAGCTCCAGGCCTTCGGAGCGATCCTCGCGGGCGCCGCCGCCTGTCTTTCGGCGGCGCTGCTGGTCCCGGGCCTGGCGCGTCTGTTCGCTTTCGCCGTGCCGCCCCCGGCCGTTCTTCTCGCGGCGGTGGGCTTGGGCGGCCTGACGGGCGTGGCGGCGGCCTTCGCGGGGCGCTGGTCAGGCCTCCGTAGTGCTACCTAGGGAGCCGACACGAATAGCGACGTCCCCGGGCGCCGGGCTTTGCTGGCCGCATCAGATGGAGATCGATCGATGCTCGCCACCGCCCATCCCGCCGTCGTCGCCAAGGCCGCGATCGGCGCGATTCCGGAGCACTACCTGCAGCTGACGCCCGCCGGCGCCACGGTGTGGGTGGCCGATCCGCAGGCCGCGACGCCCTTCGCTTCGATGCGTGAGGCCACCCGCATGGCCATGCGCCTGCCGGCTTCGCTGCGGGCCTTCAGCCTGCCGACCGAAGACACCGCACACTAGACCGGCCGCACCGCGACCCGGGCGTCCAGCGCCAGGGCGCCATCGGCGTCGCAGAGCACCGGGTTGAGGTCGAGTTCGGCCACCTCGGGCAGGTCCAGGGCTAGCCGTCCCAGCGCCACCAGCACCTCGGCGAGGGCCGCGACGTTCGCGGCGGGGCGATCCCGGTAACCCGCGAGCAGCCTGGACACGCGCGTCCGACCGACCATGTCCAAGGCGAGGTGCGCGTCCAAGGGCGGCAGTCCCAGGGCGCGATCGGCCATCACCTCAACCGCCACGCCGCCGTGCCCCACGACGACCACCGGGCCGAACGTTGGGTCGCGCACCAGCCCCGCCAGGACTTCCACCGCCTTGGGCTTCTCGACCATCGGCTGGAGGAAGAACCCGTCCACCGTCGCCTCAGGGCGCAGCCGGGCGACGCGGGCTAGCATCGCCTCGGCCTCCGCCCGAACCGCCTCCGCGCCTTCGAGCCCCAGGACCACCCCGCCGACGTCGGACTTGTGGGTGATCTCCTTCGACAGGATCTTCAGCGCGACGCGCCCGTTCATGACTGCTGCTGCCGCCCCCGCTTCCTCAGCCGAAGCGACCGACCGCGTGGCGAGCACAGGGACGCCATAGGCCTGCAGCAAGGCCTGCACCTCGGATGGGGTCAGGGCTAAGCGGCCCTCGGCCAGTACCCGCGCGACGATGGCCGCGCCGGCCGGCTGGCCCGGTGAGGGGCCGTCTGGGATGTCGGAAATCCGGGCGCGCAATGCGGCCGACTGGCCAAGGCGGGCGAAGGCGCGGACGGCCTCCTCCGGCGTGGTGTAGGCGGGCAGGCCCGCCACCGTTAGCTTGCGCCGCCCCTCGGCGACGCTGACCTCCCCGATCCAGGCGCCGAAAACCGGCTTGCTGGATGCCTGGGCCAAGGTCGCCGCGACCACCGCGTCGGCGGCGAGGGTGCTGTCGGCGACAGCCGTCGGACAGTTGACCGCCAGGACCGCCTCTACCTCGGGCGCAGCCAGCAGGGCGGCGAGGCTCCGGGCGTAGAGGTCGGGTCCGGCGTCGCCCAGGATATCTACCGGATTGCCGCAGGCGGCGTGGGCCGGGACGATCGCCCGTAGCGTCTGCTGGGTCGCCGCCGAGAGCTCGGTCAGCCGGCCTCCGACGTGCTCCAGCGCGTCGACGCCCAGGACGCCGGCGCCGCCGCCGTTGGTGAGGATCGTCAGGCCGCCGGGCGCCGCGCCGGGCGCGCGGGCCAAAAGGGCCGCCGTGTCCAGCACGTCCTCCAGGGTGTCGAGCTGCAGCACGCCCGCCTGGCGGAAGGCGGCGGAGTAGACCGCGTCGGCGCCGGCCAGGGCGCGGGTATGGGAGAAGGCGGCCTTGGCGCCGGAGCGGCTGCGTCCGCCCTTGATGGCGATCACCGGCTTCCGGGCCGCGGCGGCGCGGGCGGCGCGCATGAACTTCGGCGCGTCCCGCAAGGCCTCGATGTAGAGCACGATGGCGGCGGTCGCCTCATCGTCGGCGAGGTAGGCCACGGCGTCGCCCACATCGACGTCCAGCGAGTCGCCCAGGGTGACCACGTGAGAGAAGCCGAGGCCGTGGGCCGGCGCCCAGTCGAGAGCCGCCGCCGCGACCGCGCCCGACTGGGCGACGAGGGCGAGATTGCCCGCCGGCGGCGTTCCGCGCGCGAAGCTGGCGTTGACTCCGTGGCCGGGCGCCAGCACGCCGAGGCAATTCGGGCCCACAATCCGAAGGGTGTGGGGGCGGGCGGCGTCCAGCAGCGCCTGGCGCTGTGTCCCGTCGTCGCCCTCGAAACCTGCGCTGATCACGACGACGGCGCGGCATCCCCGCGCGCCCAGCTCGGCCACGAGGCCCGGGACCGTCGGCGCCGGCGTGGCGATCACCGCGAAGTCGGGATCGTACGGCAGATCGGCCACCGATCGGTGGACCTCTCGCCCATGCACCCGCCGCCCGCGCGGGTTGACGAACATGAGGTGGCCCTGGAAGCCAGCGGCCAGCAGGTTTGCCGCCAGGACGTCGCCGACCGAGCCCGCGCGGTCGCTGGCGCCGACGAACACGATACTGCGCGGCGCGAAGAGCGCTTCGAGATTTCGGGTGGACATCGCCGGACCTTAGCCGGGGATCCGTGTCGTCGTCTTGACCGTCCGCAATCGATGGCGATTTGACCTCGCGCAAGGCGGCGGCCCGACATGCGATCTATTGGTTAGGCCAAGGCGCACACACCAGTCCTGCTCGTCCCCCAAAACCTGGACTGGGCCTTTCACGCCCCGGTCCGCGCAAGCGGCCGGGGCGCATTGTTTCAGGACAGACCGGCGAGCCCTTGGGCCACCCGGCGCACTTCGCCGATGACCTCCTGGAACGCCTCGTCGGTGATGCCGCTGACCATGCCGCCGAAATGGACATGGTCCGCCACGGTGAGTCCGGTGGTTCCCGCCAGATGGTCGTCGAACAGGCGCCTAAGCCCCTCGAGCGCACCGGTCTGATTCATCCAGGCGTCAGGCGCGCCCGAGGTGGTGAAACTGACCAGCCGTCGCCCCTTGAGCGCGGGCTCGGTTCCCCCGAACGCGGGACGGAAACCGAAGCCCATGCCGAATACCCGGTCCACATAGCCCTTCAGGATCGCGGGCGGCCCGTTGAACCAGAGGGGATAGACGAAGGCGAAGACGTCGACCTCCGCCAGTTCGGCGCGCTCGGCGGTCACGTCGGGCGCGAACCGCGGCTCGCTAGGCCCGGGGATCTCCTCGGCCTTGAGGCAGGGATCGAAGCCGATGGCGTAGAGGTCTCGAACGACCACTGCGTGGCCGGCTGCGCGCGCCGTCTCGGCATAGGTCGCCGCGATGGCCGCGTTGAGGCTGGCAGACGCCGGATGGGCGAGGACGACGGCGTGCTTCACGGGAGGCTCCTTCATCCGGGGGCGAGCGGTCCGCCGGGCGTGACTCTACCGGCCTTCAGCCGGCGCGCCAGCCATGGCGTCAGCGCCATGGCCAGAAGGCCGAGGGGCATCAGGCCGCCGTGCAACAGGTCGTAGTCGGACAGGATCCGGTCCCAGCGGTAGCCCAGCAGCCGTCCGAGGGCGAACTCGAAGCCCATCGTCAGCACGACCCACAGCAGGCCGATCGCGAGGGCGCCGCGGGCGGTGCGGATGCGCATCCAGCCGAGGCTGAACCAAGTGATGGCGAAGATCACCAGCGCCCCGACGATCACGGAACCCTGCCGCACCGCGAATTCGGCCTCGGGGCCGGTCAGCGCTCGGCGCAGGCCACCTTGCACGCTCTCGGCGAGGATGATCAGGGCCCAGACCGCCAGCGCCCGCAGCAGGGCCGGGAGGCTGAAGCCCGGCATCTCAGTGCGCCGTATAGCCGCCGTCGACCACCAGCTCGGCGCCGGTGACGAACTTCGATTCGTCGGATGCGAGGTAGACGCAGGCCCAGGCGATGTCGTCCGGCTCGCCGATATGGCCGAGGGGGTGCAGCGCATCGACCGCGTGGCGGCCCTCTTCGACGTCGCCCTGGGACTTCAGATGTCCCTCGACCATTGGCGTCCAGATGAACCCGGGGTGCACGGAGTTCACGCGGATCTTCTCGGGCGCGTAGATCAGCGCGTCGGTCTTCGACATCAGCCGGACCGCCCCCTTGGAGGCGTGATAGGGCGGCACGTCGGGCGCGCCGACCAGCCCGTAGATCGAGGACAGGTTGATGATGCTGCCCGCGCCGGCCCGCCGCAGGTGGGGGATGGCGTGCTTGGTGCAGAAGAACACGCCTTTGACGTTGATCGCCTGGACGAAGTCCCACTCGGCTTCGGTGATCTGGTCGGTGGGCTTGCTGGCGCCGGCGACGCCAGCATTGTTGACCAGCACGTCGATGCGGCCGAACCGGGCCGCGACCTCGGCCATCACCCGCGCCACCTCGGTTTCGTTCGAAACGTCGAGACGCCAGGCGGCGGCTCTGTGGCCCTGTGCGGTCAGTTCGTCCGCGAAAGCGGAGGCCTTGTCGACCAGCAGGTCGCAGATCGCGACCGCCGCCCCTTCCTCGGCCATGCGCAAGGCGGTGGCGCGCCCGATACCGAGCGCGCCACCGGTGATCACGGCGACCTTACCTTGGAGCCTGTTCATCGGTCTTCCTCCCGTCGAGGGGGGACCCTAGGCCCGCAGGATGCGGCCAGCGTTGCGCGGGATCAACCCGGCTAGAAGCGGTAGCCGACGCCGGCCGAAAGCACCCACGGATCGAGGGTGACCTTGGTCTTCACGCCGTTGATCTTGTCGACGGCCTTGGTGTCGAAGAACACCTTCTTGGCGTCGAGGTTGAGCGCCCACTTGCCCTGCAGGGCGATGTCGACGCCGGCCTGCAGCGCGGTGCCGAAGCCGTCCTTGATCTTCAGGGCGAAGCCGTTCTTGTCCTCGCCGCTGTAGAACAGCATGTAGTTCACGCCGGCGCCGACGTAGGGGCTGACCCGCGCCTGCGGCGCGAAGTGGTACTGCAGCGTCACGATCGGCGGCAGGACCCAGGTTTCCTTGATCTTGAGGTCGACGCCCGGACCCTTGGCCTTCACCGAATGGTTCGTGGTCCCGGCGATGACTTCGGCCGCGATATTGTCGGTGAAGAAGTAGGTGACGCCGATCGTCGGCATCACGTCATAGCTGGCGTCGGCGCGCAGAGGCGTCGCGGCGCCGGCGAGGGTGGTGATGGGATCGGTGCCCTGCGGCGCCACGTCGGTGATGCGTACGTTGAGGACGATGTCGCCTTTGGCCTTGGGGGCGAAGTCCTCAGCCTGGGCGACGCCCGCGCAGGTCAGAGCCGCGACAGCAGCGGCAGCAAAGATTTTGGTATTCATATCTATCCCCTTAAGTATCGGCTCATCGGCCGCTTGAGGGGATGTTTTTCAGGTCTGCTAAAGCGACGCTTTGATCTGGAGCAAACCGGCATTTCCATTTGGCCGGATCGCGTAAGCGAAACCGGCGAGCCCCGCCAGGACGAGGCTCGCCGCTCCGTAGCACCAGCCACAATGGGGGTGGGGGCCAGCGCCGCAGATCGTGCCCAGGAACGCCATGTGGGCGCGCGCCATGTCCCAGGCCAGCGCGCCGCCGGCCAGGAAGACGACGCCGACGAACGCCGCGCCGAGGCGGAGAATCCGATCTTCGGTGACGTTCGCGGGCATTCCAGAACTCCGTTAACGGGGCCAAGGTGCACAGGCTGCGGCGGGGGCTCCTTGACCAAAATCAAGGTCGGCTTTTTTGCACTGCGGCAAGGAGCTCTTCTGTCTCTCAACGCACCGTGGAAGCCATGACGCAGGCTGCATCAAAACGCGACGGCGCGCCTTTCGACACCGTTGCGCTCTATACCTTCGTGGGTGTGGGCGCGTTGCTGTCGATTCTCGCGACCGCCTTTACCCAGGACCCCTCATTCCGCTTTCACGGCTATGTCCTGATCGCCGGATTCGCGACGGCCTTCCTCGCCATGACGCTGGCGATGGGAGCTGGGAAATTCGACCTAGACCAGAGCCGCTATGAAGACGGCGTCATCCGGGCGGGGGTCATCGCCACCATGTTCTGGGCCGTCGTCGGCCTCCTGGTGGGGGTGGTGATCGCCGCCCAGCTGAGCTGGCCGACGATCTTCTATTTCCCCGATCTGCCGTTCCTGAACTTCGGACGGTTGCGCCCGCTGCACACGTCGGGCGTGATCTTCGCCTTCGGCGGCAACGCCCTGATCGCCACGTCCTTCTACGTCGTCCAGCGCACCTGCAAGGCGCGACTGGCCGGCGGCGCCTGGCCGTGGTTCGTCTTCTGGGGCTACCAGCTCTTCATCGTCCTGGCGGCGACCGGCTACCTGGCCGGAATCACCCAGAGCCGTGAGTACGCCGAGCCCGAGTGGTACGTCGACCTGTGGCTGACGATCGTCTGGGTCGCCTATCTGCTCGTCTTCCTGGGCACGATCTGGAAGCGCAAGGAACCGCACATCTACGTGGCGAACTGGTTCTACCTGGCCTTCATCGTCACGATCGCCATCCTGCACCTGGTCAACAACGCCGCCCTTCCGGTCGGCCTTCTGGAGGCCAAGAGCTATTCGGCGTTCTCGGGCGTGCAGGACGCGCTGACCCAGTGGTGGTACGGCCACAACGCGGTGGGCTTCTTCCTGACCGCCGGCTTCCTGGCCATGATGTACTACTTCGTCCCGAAGCGGGTCGAACGGCCGGTCTATTCGTACCGCCTGTCGATCGTGCACTTCTGGTCGCTGATCTTCATCTACATCTGGGCCGGCCCGCACCACCTGCACTACACGGCCCTGCCGCAATGGGCGCAGACCCTGGGCATGACCTTTTCGATCATGCTGTGGATGCCGTCCTGGGGCGGCATGATCAACGGCCTGATGACCCTCTCGGGCGCGTGGGACAAGCTGCGCACCGACCCGGTGGTCCGCATGATGGTGGTCGCCATCGCCTTCTACGGCATGTCGACCTTCGAAGGTCCGCTGATGAGCGTCCGCGCCGTCAACGCCCTCAGCCACTACACCGACTGGACCATCGGCCACGTGCACTCGGGCGCCCTGGGCTGGGTCGGCTTCATCAGCTTCGGCGCGGTCTACTGCATGGTGCCCTGGCTGTGGAAGAAGGACCGGCTCTACTCCGACACCCTGGTCGAGTGGCACTTCTGGATCGCCACCACCGGCATCCTTCTCTACATCGCCGCGATGTGGGTCTCCGGCATCATGGAGGGCCTGATGTGGCGGGAATACACGCCGCAGGGCTACCTCGCGAACGCCTTCGTCGAGACCGTCGCGGCCAAGCACATCGAGAACGTGATCCGTACGGTCGGGGGTCTGATGTACCTCTCCGGCGCGGTGATCATGGCCTACAACCTGTGGCGTACGGTCCGCATGCCCAGCTCCGTCAAGGCGGATCTGGCCACCCCGATCGCGACGCCCACCCCCGCCCTGGCGGCGGCTGAGTAAGGGCTCCGCACATGTGGAAGCGACACGAGAAGTTCGAGCGTCATTCGCTCTGGCTCATCATCGGGATCATCGTGGTGGTCTCGATCGGCGGCCTCGTCGAGATCAGCCCGCTCTTCTATCTGGAGAGCACGATCGAGAAGGTGCAGGGCGTGCGTCCCTACACCCCGCTCGAGCAGGCGGGCCGGGACATCTACGTCCGCGAGGGCTGCTACGTCTGCCACTCGCAGATGGTCCGTCCGCTGCGGGACGAGGTCGAGCGCTACGGCCACTACAGCCTGGCGGCCGAGAGCATGTACGACCATCCGTTCCAGTGGGGCTCCAAGCGCACCGGTCCCGACCTGGCGCGCGTCGGGGGCAAGTATTCGGACGGTTGGCACCAGGATCACCTGCGGGATCCCCGCTCGGTGGTGCCGGAGTCGAACATGCCGCCCTACAAGTTCCTGGCTGAGACCGACCTGGACTACCGCGCCATCGAACAGCGCCTGCGGACGCTGAAGGCGGTGGGCGTGCCCTACACAAAGGACCAGCTGACCAACGCGAAGGCTGACCTCGAGACCCAGGTCGACCCGTTCGCGGGCGAGACCTCGGGCGTGAAGAAGCGCTACGGCGCGAAGGTCCAGCAGCGCGACTTCGACGGCAATCCGCAGAAGCTGAGCGAGATGGACGCCCTGATCGCCTACCTGCAGGTCCTGGGCACCATGGTCGACTTCAAGACCTACAAGGCCTCGGATCCGGAGAACCTGCGATGAGCGGCCTGACCTACGAGGCCGTGGCGCGGTTCGCCCAGCAGGGCGGGACCATCTACTTCGGCCTGATCTTCGCTGCCGGCCTGATCTACGCGCTCTGGCCCAAGCACAAGGAGGCGTTCGATCGCCTCGCCCATCTGCCGCTCGAAAAGGACGAGAGCGATCATGTCTGAGCGCGAACGCGACGAACACTCGGGCACCGAGACCACGGGCCACGAGTGGGACGGAATCAAGGAACTGGACACGCCGCTCCCGCGGTGGTGGCTCTGGGTGTTCTATGGGTGCATCCTCTGGGCTGTCGTCTACTGGGTGCTGATGCCGGCCTGGCCGGGCGTCAGCGGCTACACCAAGGGCGTGCTGGGCATGTCGGACCGCGCGGACGTGGTTCGTGAGCTGAATGGCCTGAAAACCCACCGGCAGGCGGGCGAGGCCAAGCTGCGGACCGCTTCGCTGCAGCAGATCGAGGCCGATCCCGACCTCCAGGCCTATGCACTGGCCGTCGGCCAGTCGGTGTTCGGCGACAACTGCGCCACCTGCCACGGCGCGGGCGGCGGCGGCGGCAAGGGCTATCCCAACCTGCGCGACGACGTCTGGCTGTGGGGCGGTTCGCTCGACGAGATCCGGCATACGATCGAGGTCGGCGTCCGTTCCGGCCACGCCCAGGCGCGTGGCGAGACGGTGATGCCCTCCTTCGGTCGGGACCAGATGCTGACCGATGCCCAGATCTCCGACCTGACGGAGTATGTGGTGGCCCTGTCGCGCCGCAAGGCGAACCAGGCCGCGGTGCAGCGCGCCGCCCAGACGTTCGCCGACCAGTGCGCCGCGTGCCACGGCCCGGCGGGGACGGGCGACCCGGCGCGTGGCGTCCCGAACCTGACCGACGCCGAATGGCTGTACGGCTCGGACCGGGCCGCCATCAGCGACCAGATCTGGAACGGCCGCAACGGCGTCATGCCGACGTGGCAGGCCCGGTTCTCGCCTGAGACCATCAAGGCGCTCGCCGTGTACGTCCACGCCAACGCCGGTGGCGACACCGAGCCGGTGCGGGCGGCGGCCAAGGAGGGCGTCGTCCCCGGCGCCGCAGGACGTTGACAGTCGTTATAGACAACACGAAGAAGACCGCGGCCGGCGACGGCCGCGGTGCAGTTTCCGCGGCCGAGAAGGTGCGCGCCAAGGGCGACGCCAAGGGCGGCCTCTACAAGCCGCGCGAGCCCATCTATCCGAAGCTGGTCCACGGCCAGTGGCGGCGCATCAAGTGGGCGCTGCTGATCCTCACACTTGCGATCTACTACATCACGCCGTGGATCCGGTGGGAGCGTCCCGGCGCCCTGCCGGACCAGGCGGTGCTGGTCGATTTCACCGGGCGACGCTTCTACTTCTTCTGGATCCAGCTCTGGCCGCAGGAAGTCTATTTCATCACCGGCCTGCTGGTGATGGCGGCGCTGTCGCTGTTCCTCGTGACGGCGTTGTTCGGGCGCCTGTGGTGCGGCTACGCCTGCCCGCAGACCGTCTGGACTGACCTCTACATCTACGTCGAGCGGATGTTCGAAGGCGACCGCAACGCGCGGATGCGCCTGGCCGCCGCGCCGATGTCGTTCGACAAGCTGTGGCGCAAGGGCGGCAAGCACCTGGTCTGGCTGGGCGTCGCCTTCGGCACCGGCGGCGCCTGGATCTTCTACTTCCACGACGCCCCGACCCTGATCCGCGACTTCTGGATCGGTCAGGCGCCGATGACCGCCTACGTCTCCTGCGCGGTGCTGACCGCCACGACCTACGTCTTCGCCGGCCA
This sequence comes from Pseudomonadota bacterium, assembly GCA_046725615.1. GTDB lineage: Bacteria > Pseudomonadota > Alphaproteobacteria > Caulobacterales > Caulobacteraceae > Phenylobacterium. The sequence goes on along the minus strand of JBKOYY010000193.1, from coordinate 22,985 downwards.
CATGCGCGAGCAGGTCTGCACCTACATGTGCCCCTGGCCCCGCATCCAGGGCGCCATGCTCGACGACCACTCCCTGCAGGTGACCTACCGGAGCGACCGGGGCGAGCCGCGCGGGCCGCACAAGAAGGGCCAAACCTGGGAGGGCCGGGGCGACTGCATCGACTGCAACGCCTGCGTCGTGGCGTGCCCCATGGGCATCGACATTCGCAACGGGCCGCAGCTCGAGTGCATCAACTGCGGCCTTTGCATCGACGCCTGCGACGAGATCATGGTCAAGGTCGGCCGGCCGAAGGCGTTGATCGCCTATGACACCGACGCGGCCGTCGCCGCCCGGTCCTGCGGCCAGAAGCCGAAGCACGAGTACGTGCGTCCCCGCACCGCCTACTACGCGGTGGCGCTGACGGTGGTTTCGGCGCTGATGCTCTGGGGCTTCCTGAACCGCAGCACCCTGGACATCCACGCCCTGCGGGACCGCAATCCGACATACGTGCGCCTGCACGACGGTTCGATTCGCAACGCCTATACGCTGAAGATCGCCAACCGCGGGTTTGAGCCGGCTCCGGCCGAGATCCGCTTCTCGGGCGTTCGCGGCGCGCACCTGCGCACGCCCGGCGAGGCCCCGAGCGAAGTGGTCACCGTCACCTTGCCGCCGAACGAGGTGCGGGCGGTGCGGGTCTTCGTCACCATCCCCGAGGAAGCAGCCACCGACTCCAGCCTGCCGGCCGCCTTCGACGTCCGCACCAAGGGCGCCGAGGCCCGCACAAATACCGTCTTCCTTACCGGAGCGCCGAAGTCACAATGAGCGCCATGCCATCCCCCAGCCGTCGTCCGTTCGAGATCCGCGGCAAGCACGTCCTGGCCGGCGTGGTCGCCTTCTTCGCGGTGATCATCGCCGTGGACGTGACCTTCACGGTGCTGGCGATCCGCACCTTCCCCGGCCAGGTGTCGGTGACACCCTACGAGGACGGCCTGCTCTACAACCGCCGCATCGCGCAGCTCGAGGCTCAGGAGCGGCTGGGGTGGCAGGCGGCGGCCGAGGCTCAGCCCCGCGCGGTCATGCTGCAGTTCCAGGACCGTGAGGGACGGCCGGTGCAAGGTCTCAAGATCGTCGGCCGGTTGGAACGCCCGGCGACCGAGGCCGGCAAGATCGCGCTGCGATTCAACGAGGCGGCTCCGGGCCGCTACGTCGCGCCGGCCGGGCCCGCGCCGGGTGGTTGGGACCTGACGGCCGAGGCCAAGGGCCCCGGCGGCGAGACCTTCCTCGCCGAGCGGAGGCTGACGTGGCCGTGACCTACGACGCGCTGGGTGGCGACCTCGGCGCGTTCCTGAAGCGGCGGGAGGACGGCGGCGCCAGCCTCGACCTGCTGGTGCCCGACGCGCGCTGCGCGGGCTGCATGGGCAAGATCGAGCGGGAGATGACGGCCACGGCGGGCGTGAAGCTGGCCCGGCTGAACCTGACGACCAAGCGGCTCAGCGTGGAGTTCGCCAAGGGCGGCGCCGCGGATCCTGGCGCAGTCATGTCGGCCCTCACCCGGCTCGGCTATCGCGCCACGCCCTACGACCCGGCGGCGGCGGCCGACGCTCATGATCGCGAGGGCCGTGCGCTGATCCTGGCGATCGCGGTCGCCGGCTTCGGCGTCATGAACACCATGATGTTCTCGGTGCCGCTCTGGGCGGGCCTGTTTGGCCAGGAGCTCGGGCCGGCGACGCGGACCGTGATGATGTGGTTCTCGGGCATCGTCGGCGCGCCCTGCGCCCTCTACGCCGGGATGCCGTTCTTCAAGTCCGCCTGGCGCTCGCTGAAGGCGCGCCGGGCGAACATGGACGTGCCGATCTCGATCGGCGTGCTGCTGACGCTGGTTGTCAGCTTCTCCGAAACCATCCTCGGCGGCCGCGACGCCTATTTCGACGCCGCGGTGTCGCTGCTGTTCCTGCTGCTGGTCGGGCGCTGGCTTGAGCATCGGCTGCGCTCGCGGGCGTCCAGCGCCGCCGCCGACCTGCTGGCGCTCCAGTCGCCGACCGCGACGCTGGTGGGGGACGGCGACACCCTGACCGTTACGCCGGTCAGCCAGGTCCGGCCTGGCGACCTGCTGCTGGTGCGGCCAGGAGAACGTTTCCCCGTCGACGGGCGAATCGTGGACGGGGCGTCCGAACTCGACAACAGCCTGCTGACCGGCGAGACGGCGCCCGTTGCTGTGGCCACGGGCCAGGTCTGCCGGGCCGGCGCGCTGAACCTGTCGGGCCTCCTGCGCGTGCAGGCCGAAGCACGGTCCGAGGATTCGGCCCTGGCGGCGATCGCCCGGCTCGTCGAACTCGGGGCCCAGTCCAAGTCGAAGTATGTGCAACTCGCCGACAAGGCGGCCGCGATCTACGTGCCTGTCGTGCATACGGCGGCGCTGCTGACCTTCGCCGGCGGCTGGCTGCTGGGCCTGGGTCCGCGAGAGGCCTTGATCCGCGCGGCGGCGGTGCTGATCGTGACCTGTCCCTGCGCCCTCGGACTGGCGGTTCCGGCCGTGCAGATCACCGCTTCGGCGCGGCTGTTCCGTCGTGGCGTGCTGGTGAAGTCCGGCGCGGCGCTGGAGCGCCTGGCCGAAGTCGACCACGTGGTCTTCGACAAGACGGGCGTGCTGACCGAGGGCCGGCCGAAGCTGGTCGACAACGATCCGGCCGCGCTCGCCCTGGCTGCGCCATTGGCCCGCGCGTCGCGCCATCCCCTGGCCCATGCGTTGACCGATGCGGCCGGAGAGGGGCCGCTGGCGAGCGAGGTCACCGAACAACCGGGCATGGGCGTCGAGGGGCTGGTGGATGGCCGGCGCGCGCGCCTGGGCCGGGCGGCGTTCCTGGGCGCCGAGAGCCGGGGCGCTGAGACCGAGCTGTGGTTCGGCTTCGACGGCGAGGCGCCGGTCCGTTTCGCGTTCCGCGATGCGGTGCGCGCCGACGCCGCCGCGACCATCGCGGCGCTGAAGGCTCGCGGCCTCGGCGTCGAGGTGCTGTCGGGCGATCTGGCGGGACCGGTCAGTGAAGCGGCGGCCCAGGCCGGCATCGCCACCTGGCGCGCCGGCTGCACCCCGCAGGAAAAAGCGGCCTACGTCGATGCGCTGAAGCGCGAGGGCAAGAACGTTCTGATGGTCGGCGACGGCCTCAACGACGCGGGCGCCCTGGCCAAGGCCCATGCCGCCATGGCGCCGGGCACGGCGCTGGAAGCCAGCCAGAACGCCGCCGACCTGGTCTTCTCCGGCGGCGGGCTCTCCCCGGTGGTGGAGGCGCTGGACGTCGCCCACGACGCGCGCAAGCGGGCGCTGGAGAACTTCGGCTTCGCCGCGCTCTACAACCTGGTCGCCGCTCCCGCGGCCATGATCGGCTTCGTGAATCCTTTCGTCGCGGCGATCGCCATGTCTGGCTCGTCGCTCGTCGTCACCCTCAACGCACTGCGCACGGGAGCCCGCCGATGAACATCCTGATGTTCCTCGCCCCCTTCTCACTGGGGCTGGGCCTCATGGCGGTGGCCGCCTTCTGGTGGACCCTGCGGGATGGCCAGTATGACGACCCCGCCGGCGACGCCGCCCGGATCCTGGTCGACGACCCGGAGGACCGCCCGGCGGCCTGACCGCCCGAGCCTTGATCTGGATCACGGCGGCGAGGGCTGGGCCGGGCGATCAGGCGGCATGACCGTCTCCAGCCTTGCCGCCGCCCGCGCCGACCATCACGCCGAAATCGTCGCCAAGTACGACGGGCGGGCGCCGCGCTACACCAGCTATCCGACCGCCGTACAGTTCACGCCGAGCGTGGACGAGGCGACCTACCGCGGCTGGCTGGCCTCGCTGCCGCCCGCCGAGGCCGTCTCGGTCTACGTCCACGTGCCATTCTGTCATCGGCTGTGCTGGTACTGCGGCTGCAATACCCGGGCGACGACCCGTCACGAGCCGGTGGGCGAGTACGTCGAACTGCTGTTGGCGGAGGCGCGCCTGCTTGAACAGGCCCTGCCGTCGCGCCTCGCCGCCTCGGCCGTGCACCTGGGTGGCGGCTCGCCCAACATGCTGTCCCCGGAAGAGATGGCGGCGATTTTCGGCGCGCTCGACCGGATGTTCGCGCCGACGGCGGACCGTGAGGTCGCGGCCGAACTCGATCCGGGCAACCTGACCCGCGAATGGGTGCAGGCCGCCGCGTCCCACGGCCTCAACCGCGCGAGCCTCGGGGTGCAGACTCTGGATCCGCAGGTCCAGGCGGCCGTGAACCGCATCCAGAGCTACGAGCATGTCGCCGCCTGCGTCGGCTGGCTGCGCGACGCCGGGGTCCGGTCGGTCAACATCGACCTGATGTACGGCCTGCCGCATCAGACGACGGCCAATGTCCTGTCGACCGTCGAGACGGTGCTGCGCCTGCGGCCCGAGCGTCTCGCGCTGTTCGGCTATGCCCACGTGCCGTGGATGAAGTCGCATCAGCAGCTCATCGACGAAGGCGCGCTGCCCTGGCCGGCCCAACGCCTCGAGCAGAGCGAAGCGGCGGCCGACCGGCTGGCGGTCGAGGGTTATGTCCGCATCGGCCTCGACCATTTCGCCTTACCGGACGACGAGATGGCGCTGGCCGCCGCCGCGGGCCGGCTGCACCGCAACTTCCAGGGTTACACCACGGACGAAGCCGGCACGCTGCTTGGGCTGGGCGCCTCGGCGATCGGGCGATTGCCCCAGGGCTTCGTGCAGAACGTCGCCCAGGAACTCGGGTGGCGCGCCGCCGTGAAGGAGGGCCGCCTGCCCGTCGCGCGGGGCGTAGAGCTGACCGCCGACGACCGCTTCCGCAGTGAGATCATCGAGCGGATCATGTGCGACCTGTCCGTGGATCTGGCAGAGGTCTGCGCCCGCCACCGCCGCGACATCGTCGAACTGGTCCCCGACCTGCAGGCGCTGGCGCCGTTCTGCGCGGACGGTCTGCTGGAGGTGGACGGCCACGTTCTGCGGGTGGTCGGGGCGGGTCGGCTGGTCGTCCGGTCGATCTGCGCGGCGTTCGATCGCTATTTCGACAATGGCGCAGGCCGCCACGCGAAGGCGCTTTGAGATCGGTCAAAGCCAAGCTTGTTCGGGCCGACGAGGTTCGCCCCCGGGAATAATGGGGAGCGTCCAATGGACCCGATCGTCTATGCCATCATCGCCCTGTTCGCGACCTTCATGGTCGTGCTGGGCTACTGCTCGAGCCTGGACTACTTCCACGCTCGGAAGACCAAGCGCCAGGCCCCGCGTTCAGCTGGCCAGGGCTCTGCGGATTGAGGTCATCAGGGCGTCGCCGATCAGAGGCTTCTCGACGATCGGCACGCCCGCCGCCGCCGCCGCCGCTCGCAGATCGGGCTTCGGGTGGCTTGTGATGAGGATTGCGGGCAGGGTCACGTTACGCCCCCGCAGCTGACGAAGCGCCTCCATGCCCGTGATGCCGGGCAGCCGCTCGTCAATGACCAGGCAGACGCCGGACGCGGGCAGCTCCCGGCACAGCAGCGCCTCGCCGGACTCGCACGTCGTGACGTCGAATCCCTGCAGTTCCAGTGAAATCGCCAGCGACGAACGCACGGCCGCATCGTCGTCGACGACCAGGACGGTGGGGCGAGAGGCCGGGGCGAGCATTGTCTCAACCTGCCGGCGACTGATGTAGGTCGCTTTGACCTATCTCAATCTTTGTCGAAACCGGCGAGGAGGGCGATCCGAACGAGTTCGGACAGTCCGTGGGCGCCTGTCTTGCTCATGACGTTGGCGCGGTAGACCTCGACCGTCCGCGGGCTGATGCCCAGCTCGTAGGCGATCTGCTTGTTCAGCTTGCCGGCCACGACGCCGCGGAGGACCTCGCGCTCGCGCCCGGACAGCCCGGTGAGCATCTGCTCGAAGCGCTGCCGCTCGGCGTCCTGGGGGTCTGCTTCGGGCGCGCTGTTCATCGCCGAGCGGATCGAGTTGAGCAGGGTGTCGTCCTCGAAGGGCTTCTCGATGAAGTCGACCACGCCCGCGCGCATCGCCTCGACCGCCAGCGGAACATCGCCGTGGCCGGTGATGACGATCACCGGCAGAGGCACGCCGCGGTCCTTGAGCCGGCGGACGAGCTCGAGCCCGTTCATCTCGGGCATCCGCACGTCGGTGACGATGACGCCCGTCTTGAGGTCGCCCGCCACCTGCAGGAACTCCATGGCCGAGCCATAGGTCCTGGCGGGCAGGTCCGCCATTTCGAGCAGGAAGCCGAGCGAAGTCCTGACGGCTTCGTCGTCGTCGATCAGATGGACGATCGCGTCACTCATCGTCGGTCAGATCTCCCTCATGCACCGCACGCAGCGTGAATTTGAACACCGCGCCACCGCCGGGGTTGGGCTCTACCCATATCCGGCCGCCGTGCGCCTCGATGATGGTGCGGGAGATGGACAGGCCCACGCCCATCCCATGCGCCTTGGTGGTCATGAAAGGCTGGAACAGCTGGTCCGCCACCTCGGGGCTGATGCCGGGCCCGGTGTCGCGGACGGCGACCTCGACCATGTCGTCATCGATCGGCACGGCGGTCACCACCAGGTCGCGGCGCGGAGACTCGTCCATGGCCTCGATGGCGTTGCGCAGCAGGTTCAGCGCCACCTGCTGGATCTGGACCTTGTCGGCCAACACCAGGTTCACCTGCGGGTCGATGTCGAACCGCAGCCGCACACTGCGCTCCCGCGCGCCGATCATGGCCAGCGCGCCGGCCTCCTCCAGCAGCTTCGGCAAGCTCTCGATCCGCCGGTCGGCCTCGCCCTTGGCGACGAAGTCGCGCAGTCGGCGGATGATCTGGCCGGCGCGCAGGGCCTGGTCGCCGGCCTGGCCGATGATCTCCTTCAGGCGCGGCTTGTCGATCGGCTCGCGATCGATCAGCAACAGGCAGCCCTTCATGTAGTTCGCCGCCGCCGTCAGTGGCTGGTTCAACTCGTGCGCCAACGCCGAGGCCATCTCGCCCAGGGCTGTGAGCCGCGAGACGTGGACCAGCTCGCCCTGGACGTCCTGCAGCCGGCGCTCGGTGGCCTGGCGCTCGGTCAGGTCGCGTACGAAGCCCGTGAAGTACCGGCGGTCCCCGGAGATCATCTCGCCGACCGCCAGTTCCATCGGAAAGGTGCTTCCGTCCTTGCGCTCGCCCACGACCACCCGGCCGATCCCGATGATCCGCCGCTCGCCGGTGGAGAGGTAGCGTTCGAGATAGGCGTCGTGGGCCGAACGGTAGGGCTCGGGCATCAGCATGCTGACGTTGCGCCCCAGGATCTCGCCGGCGGACCAGCCGAACTGGCGCTCGGCGGCGCTGGAAAAGGACTGCATCAGTCCGTGTTCGTCGATCACGATCATCGCGTCGGGGACGGTGTCGAGGATCGACTGTAGGTGCGCCTCACGGGCGGCGAGATCGCGGACCGCGGCGCTGGCGCTGGCCGCGTTACGCCGGAGGGCCCGCCCGGCGAACCCGGAGGCGATGCCGATCAGCACGAACAGCACGGTATTGATAAGGTTCTGGGGGTCGGCGACCAGCGTCGGGCCCAGCAGGAGGAAGTAGAAGACCAAGCCCATGGACGTCGCCGCCAGGGCAGGGCCGTAACCGCCGATCGCGGCGGCCGCCATCAACGCCGGCGCGAAGATCAGGAAGGTCGCGCGATCCCCGAAGATCGGCTCCAGCGCCAGCCGGAACACCATGCAGACGCCAGTCGCGATGATTGCGACGGCATAGCCCGCCACCCAGCCGTTTCGCCCGGCGGCGGCGGTCAGGATCGGCGGTTGGCCCATGGGTGCAGCGGTAGGTTGCTCGCTTGCGTCTGGCAAGTCGGCGATGCGGTCGTGGGGATGAGTCACGGATCGCCCCGGCGCGGCGCATGGCGGGCGAAGCTGGCGGCGACCAGCGCGAGCCCAGTGGTGGCGAAAGCCGCGGCCAGCAGGATGGCCACCGCGTCCGGTGTGCGGGCCGGCAGGCCGAAGGCGAGCAGCGCCGCGGCCGAAAGGCTGGTGAGGGCCGAGGCCAGCAGCCAGCGCCAGGCTGCGAGGGGGCGCAGGTGCAGCGCGGCGGCAAGCTGGAAGCTGCCGTCCATCACCAACGCGCCCGCCAGCAGCAGCGCCGTGGCCAGCGCGCCGGCCGTGGGATCAACGAGGGTCAGGTAGATACCGAAGCCCACCGCTACGAGCGCGGCGGCGGCGCCGAGCAGCCGCAGCCAGGCCGTGAACATCAACAGCGCGACGCCCAGCATGAGCGCGCCGGCGAGCCAGAGAAGCCAGCCGCACGCCGCGCCGACCAGTCGAGAGGTCTCGGCGGGAAAGACCGCCGCGGCGGCCGCCAGCGCCAACATCGCGACGCCGGCGGCCAGGGCGGGACGACGACGGTCAGGGTGCAGGTTGACGAGCGCGCGCATCTCCATGCCCCGGGCCGTCGTCACGAGGTCCGTTCCGCCGGCTCGTCCGACAGCCGGTCGCCCAGGACGTCTTCCACATAGACCTTGCGGACGATCACATAGGCGATCACCGCCAGCGGGGTTGCGAAGAGCACGCCGAGCGCACCGAACAGGACGCCCATGGCGAGTACGGCGAAAAGGGTGACGGCCATCGGCAGTTCGACCATCTGGCGAAGCAGCAGCGGCGTGACGAGGTTGGCCTCGAACTGGGAGGCGCCCAAATAGATCACCGAGGCCCAGACGAGCGTCTGGGGCGAATCCCCGGCGGCGACGATAAGGCCCGGGACCGTGGCCGCCATGGGGCCGATCACCGGGACGAACTGGGCCAGCCCCGCGAGTACGCCCAGCGCCAGCGGCGACGGCACGCCCGCCAGCCAGAGCCCAAGGCCGATGCTGACGCCGACCACGAGCATCGAGATCAGCGAGCCGAGGAGCCAGCCGTGCAGGGCGTGGCCACAGTCCGCGAGCACCTCGCCGGCGCGGGAGCGATGCTCGAGGGGCAGAAGGCGGAGAAGGCCGCGCAAATAGGTCCCGGGACTGAAGGCCAGGTAGAGGCCGGCGAACAGCACGATCACGGTGGCCGCCCCCGCGCTGGCCGAGCTGGCGAAGAAGCGGGACGCCGTCGCCACGATCATGCCGTCGGTGTGACGAAGGCGCTCCAGATCGGCGAGCACGTAGGAGCCGAAGGAATAGTGCGAGAGCTGCTCCTGAAGAGCGCTCCAGGCGCGCGGCAGGAGCTCGCCCAGGGCGACCGCCTGGACGGCGATCTGTTGTCCGAACAGCCACAGAGTCGCCGCCACCGCCGCCGTCAGCCCGGTCACCGAAAGCGCCAGCGCGAAGGGCCGCGGAATGCGCAGGTTCCTGACCATGGGTCCGGCCAGGGCGTGCAACAGTGAGGCCACGAGAACCGCCCCGAAGGCCATGAGCAGGACGTCCGCCAGTCGCCAGGCGACGAGGGCGACCACGGCGAGCATGCCGGTCTGCAGCAGCGTCAAGGGGCGGCGCCCCGCGCCGTCGGTGGGATGGGAGGACCTCAGTGGGACATCAACACGGCGCATGGGGGGCTATCGAGCACGGCCTGGGTGGCCCCGCCAAGGACGAACTCGCGCAGGCGCGCATGGCCGAACCCGCCCATGACCAGCAGTTCCACTCCCTGTCCGACGACGTAGTCCGCCAGCGACAGGCCGATCGGCCGCGCCTCGGCCGGGACCTCGTCCACCCGCGCGGCGACTCCATGGGCGGACAGGTGGCGTACGAGGTCGTTGGCCAGTCCGGCCATGGCGGCGGGCTTCTCGCCGGTGCCCACGAAGATGCGCACGTCCTGCGCGCGGGCCAGCGTCGGCAGGGCGTCGGCGACGGCGCGGGCCGCGCGGGGGCTGCCGTCCCAGGCCAGCGCGACCTTGCCGAAGCCATCCGCCGGCGTGATTTCGAGGTCTTCCGGGTAGATGATCATTGGCCGCCCGGACGCGAACAGGACGGCCTCCGCCACGCCGCGCGCCTCGGGCGTCGCGGGGCCGACCGGCACAAGGCACAGGTCGCGCGTCCGCGCGGCGCGGGCGATCTCGTCGATCTCCTCGTAGAGCTTCGCGGCGAAGGGCTCGACCCGGATGGGGACGCCGGCTTCTTCGGCGGCGATTCGGCCACAGACGCTCTCCAGGCTGGCGGCGGCGGCGCTGCGCGCCTCTTCCAGCCGGGCCTTGTGGTCCAGGTCGATCAGCGCATTGGCGATGGGGTTGCGGAGTTCCGGCAGGTCGACCTGCAGCGGCAGAAGCGTCAGTTCGCCACCCAGCCTGCGCGCCAGGGCGACGCCGCTGCGCAGGGCGCGATCGGGCGTCGGGTCAGGATAGGTGAGGGCTGGAAGCAACAGGTCCCGGAACGGCATGGCGGAACTCCCGGTTCGCGGCTAAGCATCTGGTCGGAGCCCAGGCGGGGCCACTCCGGACGCCCACCTAAGTAGCGCTCCGGAGGTGTGGCGCCCACCAGCGTCCGTCGTGCGCCGCGACTTGGCGCGAATCCAGGTGGAGGCCGCCATGCGCGCCACGCTCGCTTCGACCTTCCTCGCCATCGCCGTGGGCCTCTCGGCCTGCGCGACCGGCCCGGCGCCCGCACCCGGCAAGTCGCGGCTGGATCCGGCCGCGGAGCGGGGCCAGGCCTTCGCCCAGCGCCGCTGCGCGGGTTGCCACACGATCGGCCAGGACGACGGCGGGGCCAGCGAGGGGCCGCGCTTCCGCGACCTGTCACGACGCTACAACGCGCTGTCGCTGCAGAAGCGCTTCGCCGAGGTCTCGCAGCACGGAACCGGCATGATGCCGCCGGTCACCTTCAGCACCGCCGAGGCGGAAGACCTGCTGGCCTATTTCTCGACGCTCGAAGGTCGCTGATCCCGCTGACGGCTCAGAGCCGTCAGTGGCTCATCAGCACGAAGGACTCGGGCTGGTGGACCAAGTCGTCGGTGACGCCGCCCAACACCCATTCGCGCACGCGGCTGTGGCCATAGGCGCCGGCGACGACCAGATCGGCATTGTTCAGGCTGGCGATCCGGTTGATCTCGGCGGTTGTCTGGCTGCCCGGCGCAGTGACGACCTGGGCGCGGGCGTTCACGCCGTGGCGCTTCAGATTGGCGACCACGTCGTCGGTGGCGAAAACGGCGTCGTCTGCAGCGTCCTTCGAGCAGACAGCCAGGACGATGACGTCCTCGGCCCGCTGCAGGAAGGGCATCGCGTCCATCACGGCGCGCCGGCACTCGCGCGTGTCCTTCCAGGCCACGACGACGGACTTGGCCCGCAGGTGCTCCCGGTTCGGCGGGACCAGCAGGACAGGGCGTCCGGCGGCCATCACCACTTCGGCCGGGTCGGCGGCGCGGGTCGGGCCGCCGTCGCCACGTGGGCTCATGACGATGAGATCGGCCGCGCGGGCGAGGTTGGTCAGCGCGCGGCTCGGGTAGTCCTGGACGCTGCGCCACTCGAAGTCGGCTTCCGCGGCGTCGCGCCGGAAGTCTTCCTCGGCGGCGGCCAGGTTCTTGGCGATCTCACCCTGGATCAGGGAAATCCACTCGCCAGCGGCATAGCCGGTGAACGGGTCCGGCGTGGCGATCGGTTCGAAAGTCTCGGCGCCGAGGCCGACCAGGTGGGCGCCGAGGTCGTGCGCCAGCCGCGCGGCCGCCTCGGTGCGCTTGGAAGCGGCGAGCCCGCGTTCGGCGTGGACGAGGAGGGTGGCGTAGGTGTTGGGGCGGATCACGATCTCAGCTTTCGCGCGGTCTTGGGTCTGGGTCATTGCGGACTCCTCATCCCGGTCGCGACCGGCCCTACGCCTGCGGCCGCACAGGCAATCTCTCCTACTCGGCGAGGGCCTCGAGAGCGGTCCACTTGCGGACCTGGAAGCGACGCGAAGAGGGGAACTCCACGATCTGCTCGCCCTGCAACTGGGTCAACATCCGAGACACGGTCTCGATGGTGAGGCCGAGGTAGTCGGCCATGTCCTGGCGCCCCATGGGCAGGTCGACCTGGCCGTCGTTGCCGCCAGCCAGCGACATCAGGAAGCTCGCCACCCGCTCGCGGGCGCTCTTGCGGCCCAGCATCAGGACGTGGTCCTGCAGGCGCTCCATCTCCCGCTGGGTGGCGGAGAGGATGGCGCGGTCCACCTCGGCGTCACCCGCCATGGCGCGCATCGAGGCGCGGCGCACGACCTGCACCTCGCACTCGGTCAAGGCCTCGGCGGCGAAGCGGTGATCCGGGCCGGGCTCAAGGCCGAAGACCTCGCCGGCGTAGTAGAAGTCGCCGACCTGACGGCGGCCATCGGCGGTGACGCGGCTGGTGCGGACCACGCCACGGACCACCCGATAGAGGAGCTCGGCCTCGTCGTCCTGCGCGTAGATTTCCTCGTCCCGGGAATAGGCCATGCGGACACCGAGGCGCTCGAAGGCTTCGGTCAGGGCCGCGGCGGGCGGCGCGGTGCGGGGGTCCGAGAGCGGGTAGGCGAGGGTCATCGCAAGCTCCTTGTCGATGACCTAGGGCTACTCGGGCCGCTGTCGCGTATAAATTTGGGAGCGTCCCCTAAGTAGCGCTACGGAGGCGGGCGTAGGGTTCGGTTTGATCTCGGTCAGATAGCCCCCCACGGCGGGCGGCTAGCGTTGAAAGCCTAAGACAAAGGAGAATCCCATGGACGTTGGCGGAGTCACCTGGATCGTCACGGCGGATGCGGTCGAGGCGCGGATTTTTGCGGAGCGCGTGCGGTCCGGCGCCGTCAAGGAGCTGGAGGAGCTGCGGATGTCGGCCACGGACGCGGAGCGCAGCGCCGGCCACAAGCAGCGGGCGACGGTCCATGACCGCCAGGGGCACGGCCGGCACGGCGCCGGCGAGAACTCGAACGGCGACGAGGCGACCCGACGGTTCCTCAAGCGCGTCGCCAATTCCTTGTCGCTGGCGGCCGGGAAGGGCGAGTTCGACAAACTGGTGCTGATGGGCCCGCCCCGGGCGCTCGGCGTGCTCAAGGACCTGCTGCCGACGCAGCTTGCGGCTAAGGTCGAGACCACCGATCCGCACGAGCGCAAGCGCGACACGGCCGACGATGTGCGTCAGCATCTTCGCGAGGCCCGGGCGCGGATGCCGGCCGCCTGACACCCGTTGATGTTGGTCAAGGCGGGCCATGCGCTTTCGGGTGCAGGCTCGCCAGGAACATTCAGGAGAGTTCGATGGCGATCACGCTGAGCCGCAAGAAGGCCGAAGTCGAAGACAGCATCGAGGACGTGGCCAGGGCGCTGCGCGAGGCCGCCGACGGTCTGAGCCAGGACGCCGAAACCGCGGTGGCCCAGGCGGCCGAGGCCGTGCGAAAGGCGGCCGACGTCCTCGCCACCAAGGCCAAGCCGCAGGCGAAGGAGCTGGCGGCCAAGGCCGTTCAGGAGGTGAAGGATCACCCGATCGCTTCCGCGGCCGCCGCGCTGACCGCCGCCGCTGCGCTGATCAGCCTGCTGGCGACGGCGCGGGGCAAGGGCAAGCACGCCTGATCGGGCAAGGTCCGGCGTTAAGGATGCCGCTGTTTTAACGGCGTTTTCTTCGAGCTCGTTAAGAGGCGCGGCCTTCCATGGACGCTCAGTTCCATGGAGAGACCGATGTCCGAGATTCTCGAGGCCGACGCCGTCACGCCGGACCACTTCCCGACCACGCCGAAGGACATCTCGCATGTCACCTTCTACTTCGACGTGACGCCCGAGGATCACGAGGACGACAGCTTCTACTTCGTGAAGGTCGAGACGCCGGACTCCGTAGGCGATGATCTCGACGCTTGGTACCAGGCGGCGCTCGACGCGATGATCGCCAAGGATCCCGCCCTGGCCGACTACGAGCTGGTCGGCGCGGCGATCAAGTATGGCAGCGGCCGCTCGGGCGGTGGCGAATTCTACTACGCCCTGGACAACGACCCGACGGATCAGGACTACGCGCCCACCGGCGGCCTCGTGCAGGGGCGCGAGTTCCGCAGTTACGAGGGCGGCACGACCTACAACTACAACGACCTGTTCTGAATCGGTCCGGCGACGCCCGGACTTCCGGTGCGTCGCCGTTCGCTCATTGCGACGGCCGGCTCAGGATGAAGCCGGCGACGGCGACCAGCACGCCCCCGACCACTCCCAGCACAACGGGGCCCTGGCCCGCCATGGCCAGGATCGCCCAGCTTGTGGCCATCATCACGATCGCCGTCGCCTTGGCCTTGCGCGGGATCGCACCGCGTTCTTCCCAGTCCCGGATGTAGGGCCCGAAACGCCTATGGGCGCGTACACGGTCGGCCCATTCGGGCGAGCCGCGGGCGAAGGCCCAAAGCGCGATCAGCAGGAACACCGTCGTCGGCATCAGCGGCAGCACTGCGCCGATGGCGGCCAGCCCCACCGCGATCACGCCTACCGCCCGGTAGACATAGACCCGGCGCCGGCTGACCGGCCGCGCCGCGGCGGCGTGATCCTCATCCGACTGTGTTGGCCCTGGCGGCGGCACGCGCGTCCTCGTCTGGAAGCCTGGGGTCCGTAGGGCGACGACTTCAGTCCTGGCGTCAAGTTGCGGCTCGTGGTCGAGCCGGAGCTCGTGGCGGGCCTTTGGTGGTTCCCGGCGGCGGGCATTGACAAGCGTGGCCTTAAGGCAACGACTGGAGAACATGGTTTCTGGGGGGATAGCCATGAGGCGCGGCCAGGCCGCTCCAGTGAGGCTGCTGGGCCCGATGTCTGCGGCGTGCGCGATGCTCGCGCTGGGCCTCGCGAGCGAAGCGCGCGCGGCGCTTTCGGACACCCTCTGCAGCCCGTCCGGCGGCGCCGGCGTCCGGGCCTTTCCGTCGGACGTCGCGCTGAGCCGTGCGACCCAGATCACTGAGTCACGTCTCGCCCGCCGTGGTGCGAGCGACCCGTTTCCGGACCTCGCTCCCAACCTCGACCTACCCATTTCGGGCGCCGAACGTCCCTCGCCGGCCACGCTGGCCCAATACTGCGCCGCAGCCGGCGAGCTGATGCGTGTCAGTCCCCAGGGAAGCCAACTCCAGGCGCAAACCTATCTGCTCAGCGCCTTCCAGGTGGCGCGGGGGGCGGGCTTGCGAGGGACGGCGTCGGTGGCTGCCTACCGGCTGGGGCTCGTCTCGCTCTCAGGTCCGACGGTCTCTGGCGCGCGGGGGCGTCGCGGCGCCCGCGGCGGCGTCCCGGCGGTGGCGCGCGAGGCCTGGTCCGCCAGCGGACCCGGCCCGTGCGAGCTCCTGTCGAGTCCGGCGATTCTGGGCAGCGCCAACCTGTCGCTATCGGTCGCGTCGCTGGGGTGCTCGGCCGAGCAGGCGGTCGCGGCCGGTGATGCCAGGACCGCCGCCCTCGCCACCCTGCGCCTGGCGCGGCTGCGCCTTGCGGTCGCGGAGGGCGCAGCGGATGTGGCGTCGGACTATCGCGCGCAGGCCCTTCGCGACGCCACAGCGGGACTGTCGATCGCCAGGGACATCCCCGACCCGGCGCTGCGGGCCGAGGTGCTGGGCCGGCTCGCAATGGTCGCGCTGGACGCCCAGGGCCCCGCGGCCGAGGTCGCCGCCGCGGTGGCCGAGATCCGCGCCGCCGATCCGCAGGGGCCGGCGGCCTTGTCCTACGCCGCAGCGCTGGAGGGTCGGCTTGCGCTGGCGGACGGCGACGCCGTGACCGCACGTCGCCGGCTTGAAGACGCGCTCGTCCACGAGAGCCAGCGCGACCTGCCGACGCGGCTTCCCGAATGGCGCCTCCTGCTCGCGGAGGCCGATCCCCGGAACCGCGAAGCCCATACGCTGGCCGCCTACGAGGCGCTCGAAGCCATTCGCCCGCTGCTGCCGCGCTTCGATCCGCTGACGGAGGAGACGGCCTTCTCGCTCTACATGCGCAAGGTCTTCCAGAGTGCGGTGGACGTGCAGCTCGCCGGGGCCGAGGGCGCCGTGCAGCAGGTGCGCGTCCGCGACGCTCAGCGGATCGTCGAGGCGTACCGTCAAGCCGAGCTGCAGAGCGTGTTCGGCAGTGAATGCATTCCCGTGCGCGATCCGCTGCGGCCCGAGACCCTGGCGGCCGGCGAGGTGCTGCTCTACCCGATCCTCCTGCCCGATCGGCTGGAGCTGCTCTACGTCACCGGCGGTGCGAACGGGGCGACTTTCCGGCGCCTCCCGCCGAACCGGACCGTGGACCGGCGGGCGATCTCACGGCTGGTGGAATCGGCCGTGCTCTCGCTCAGCTACGACGAGGATGAGGCCTGGCGGCCGGCGGCGCGCCAGCTCTACGACCTCCTGATCAAGCCGATCGAGTCCGAGCTCTCGCCGGACTCCATGCTGGCGGTGGTGCCAGACGGTCCGCTGCGCAGCCTGCCGTTTGCGGTGCTGCTGGACGCGCAGGACCGTTTCCTGATCCAGAGGAGCCGGGTGTCGGTCGCGCCATCGCTCGCCTACACCGAGCCGGGCATTGGGGACCGGCGGCGTCAGCAACTGGTCGCCGCCTCGCTGGAGATGGAGGTCCGGCTGCCCGCGGGCAGCTTTGAGAAGCTGGAAGGCACGGGAGCCGAGGCACGGGTCGCCGCGGTGGCCGATGGGCAGCGGATCGCCCGCTCCTGGGTGATCGAGAACTTCCGCAAGGCCGACCTCGTCCAGGCCCTGACGCGCGAGCAGGTCGATGTGCTCCACCTGGCGACCCACGCCTCGTTCAACGGCCGCTCGGATCGGGCCTTCATCGTGGCCAACGGCGAGGTGATCCTGCTTTCCGAACTCCGGCAGATCCTGGCCCAGAATCGCACCCGGGGCGACGAGCTGGACCTGCTCGTCCTCAGCGCGTGCGAGACGGCCGTCGGCGACGACGAGGCCAGCATGGGTCTGGCCGGCGCGGCCGTGCAGGCCGGCGCACGCAGTGCGATCGCTTCCCTGTGGCCGGTGAACGACGCCGGCACGGCCGAGCTGATGAAGTCCTTCTACCAGCTCTATCGCGACGGTCGCTCCAAGTCGGCGGCGCTGCGCGAGGCCCAGTTGCGGCTGATCGAGGCGGGCGGCATGAACGCCGACCCCAACATCTGGGCGGCCTTCACCCTCCTGGGAGCCTGGCGTTGAGGCGGGCGGGCGTCTCCTGGATGGCGCTGACGCTCGCGCTGGCCGGCGCGGGCGGAAGTGCGGCGGCCCAGACCGTGATCGCGCCCGATGTCGGCGCGGCGCGTGGCCTCGGCACCATCGTGGGCCAGTCCGGCTCCACCTACACCATCGACGGCGGCACGCTTGCCGGCGCGAACCTGTTTCATAGCTTCGAGCGCTTCAGCCTGGGCGCCGGCGACACCGCCCGCTGGGTGCGTTCGGGCGGCGACGGCGCCGCCGTGGCCAACGTCATCAGCCGCGTCACCGGCGGCGAGGCCTCTCGAATCTCCGGAACCATCGACAGTCAGGCCCTGGCTGGCGCGGCCTTCTACTTCGTCAACCCGGCGGGTGTCGTCTTTGGTCCAGGGGCCCGGCTCGACGTGCCGGCGGCGGCCCACTTCTCGACAGCGGGCGAGCTGCGCTTCGCCGACGGAACGGCCTTCGCGACGGCGACGCCCGACGGATCGACGCTGTCGATCGCCGCGCCCCGCAGCTTCGGTTTCCTGGGCGGGGAGGGCGATGTCGTATTGGCCGGTCTCGCTGAGACCTTCGCCGCACCGGGGGCGCAACTCACCTTCACCGGCGCGAACGTGACGGTCGGCGACAGCGCGCTGTGGTTCCGGGGCTTGACCCTGGCCGCGGTCGGCGACGGCGCGGGAGAGCTCGACGTCGCCGATCCCACGGCCGGCGCATCGGGCGGCGCGATCGAGGTGGCGAACAGTCAACTGCTGGGCCTCGCCGAGGGCGCGCCCGGCGGCGGCGTGCGGATCGCGGGCGCCGCGGTGACTCTGGACGCGACGCGGATCACCAGCGACTCGGGCGGCGATTTCCGCGGGGGCGAGGTGTCCCTCCAGGCGCGAGACACCCTGGCCCTCAGCGGCGTGAACCTGGGCGCTTCCAGCCGCGGCGCGGCCGACGGTGGTGACGTGACCCTCGAAGCCGGCAGGATCGTCGGCTCGGCCGGGTCGATCTTCAGCGTCGCCCTCGGCGCTGGGCGCGGGGGCGACGTCAGCCTGACCGCAGGCTCCATCTCCCTGGACGGCAACCTCGCCGTGGCGTCCACCAGTTCCGCTGCCGGCGAGGGCGGGGCGGTGCGTCTGGCGGCGACGGAGAGTCTGGACCTCAACAGCGCGTCGGTCACAGCCTTTACCTTCGGGCCGGGACAGGGCGGGGACGTGTCGCTGTCGGCGCCCGCGCTGTCGATGGCCGGCGGCGCCGCGGTCACCGGCAGCGTGGAGGGCGGACGGCCGGGCGACGTCCGCCTGAGCGGCGAGACCATTGCGGTATCGGGCGGAGGCGTGCTCGGCTCGGCTCCAGGCGCGGCGAGCGACACAGGCCGCCTGAGCATCCAGGCGACGCGCAGCATAGAGGCCGTCGGCGTATTCATGACCGCCGTGACCTACAGCGAGGGCGGCGCTGGGGAGATCGCCCTCTCCGCGCCGCAGATTTTCCTGCAGCAGGCCAACATCAACTCCAGCTCGTTCGGCGAAGGCGGAGTCGGGACGGTCAGCATCCGTGGTGAACGGATCATCCTGGACGAGACCCAGATCGAGGCCGAGTCCTACGGCGCCGCATCCCTCCGCGAAGGACTGATCGAACTCGTCGCAACCGGCGACCTGCTGGTCAGGCTGGGTCGGGTCAGCTCGACCGCCTATGGCGCCGCCGGCGGCGGAACGATTGTGGCCCGTGGCGCGAACGTCACCCTGGACGGCGCCCAGATCGAGTCCAACACGCTCGGCGAGGGGAGCGGCGGACGCGTCGACGTCGCGGCGGGCGGCGCCCTGCGGATCGACAACGCGGTCGTATCGTCCAACGCTTCGGCCACCGGCAATGCGGGCGACGTCTCGCTTCGTGGCGCGACCATCGTGCTCGACACCGGGGCCAAGGTCTCGTCGGACACCCTGGGCGCGGGGCACGCCGGGGCGGTGCGGATCAACGGTGGCGCAGTGCGGATGCTGAACGGCGCCGCCGTCACCTCCCAGGGCGTGGCCGGAACCGGTGACGCGGGATCGGTGGAGATCGCCGCCGACAGCCTGACCCTCGCCGACGCGTTCATCTCCTCCGATGCTCAATCGCTGGGCAGGGCCGGCGCAGTGACGATCCGGGCAGGCAGCGTCGAGTTGGACGGCGGCGACCGCGATTTCACCTACATCAGCTCGGACACCCTGGGGCTTGGCGCGGGCGGTGACGTTACCCTAGAGGCCCGATCGGTGGCGCTGCGGGGACGCGGCTACATCTCGTCGGTGACGCGCGGCGACGCCGAGGCCGGGAACGTGTCCCTCAAGGCCACGACCCTGACGATCCAAGGCGGCTCCTACGTCTCGTCCGACAGCCTGGACGGCGCGGGACAGGCGGGCGACGTGACCATCGCCGTCGATCGCTTGGACCTGCAGGGAGAGGCCGGGCGGCTCAGCTACATCAGCTCCGACGCCTTCGGCGGCACGGCCGGGACCGTCAGCGTCGAGGCCAAGTCCGTCCAGGTGAAGGGCGCGCTGATCTCGTCCGACACCTACGGCGGCGGGCGGGCCGGGGACGTAACCGTGAAGACCGGTCAGCTCTCGCTCGACAACGCAGGGATCCGCAGCGGCACATTCAGCAGCGGCCCGGCGGGCAATGTGGCGGTGATCGCCTCAGGCGTTTCGCTCGACAATGCGGCAGCGATCACCTCCGAAGCCTTCCCCGGCGCCTCCGGCGCGGCGGGGGTTGTGGGGGTGAAGGCCGACACGCTCGTCCTTCAGGGCGGCGCCAAGGTCACGACGGTCTCGGGCAATGCGAACCGCGCTGGCACGGTGCGGCTGGAGGTGGCCGACCTGGACCTCGCTGGCGCCGGGACCCAGGTGACCAGCGAGAACCGCGCGGGCGACGTGGCGGGAGGCTATGCCGCGGACGAGGTGGGCGACGCCGGCGATATCGGGATCATCGCCGGGCGCATCCGCATCGCGGACGGGGCGAGGATCTCCACCAATTCGCTCTTCGGCGCGGCGGGTGAGATCCGCATCGCGATGCCGACCGACGCCCTCATCGTGCTGGAGGGCGCCGATGCGCCGGGCTCGATTCAGACCTCGTCGGGCGCCGGCACGGGCGGGCGCATCACCATCGCTGCCCCACGGGCGATCATCTCCAACGGCGGCTCGATCCTGGCGCTGGGCGAGCAGCGCGGGGCGAACGTGGTCATCCAGAGCCGCTACTTCATCAACTCGGCCGACCGGACCAATGTCGTCGCGGTGGATGGCGAGTTCGTGCTGGCGGCGGGCCTCTACGACGTCAGCAGCGGCACGGTGAACCGCAACCTTTCCGTGGTCGACGCCTCCAAGGTGCTGCGCGGCCAATGTCCCGCGGTGCGCTCCACCGGCGAGGTCAGCCAGCTCATCACGCGCCCCGTGGGGCCCTATTCGCGGGGCGCACCTGCCGCTGACCCCCCGGTTACGTCGTCCCCAGCGCTCGGCGAGGGAGCCTGTCCGTGACGGCCGCGTGGAGCGTGCAGGTGCGCGCGCTGATGCTCGCATCGCTGCTGCTTGCGGCCGCCGCGCCTTCGGCGGCCCAGGACCGCGCAGGCCCCCGCGCCGCGCCGCCGCCGCTGCCGTCCTATCCGCGTGCGGGGCCCACCCTGGCGCCCGAAGAGCCGCCGGCCGCCGTCGCGGTTCCGTCCGGCGCCGGCGCGCCGCTCGACACGATCCATGTCGCGGTCGAGGGCCTTCAAGGGGACGCCGTTCCGGCCGCGGCCTGGCGTCCTCCGGAGACACCCGGCCTGCGCCTGGTTCATCGTCCTGGCGAGCGGCTGGACGAGGCCTGGGTGCGTCGCCAGTTCGAACTCAACGGGCTGCCGGGCGATGAGACGAGTGGCGGTGGCGTGGCCAAGGCGTTGGCGCTGGTCCAGCTGGTCAATCGCGCGTACCTCGGCGCGGGGTTCATCAACTCCGGCGTCGTCGTGCGCCCGGCCTCCAGACCCGGAACGCTCGAGCTGCGGATCATCTACGGCGGGCTCGCGGCGCCGACGCCGGGCGCCGCGCCCCTGGAAGTGAGCTGGGCCGGCGGCGCCCAGGGCCTGACCAAGCGATACGTCCGCGACCGGATGCCGTCGGCGTTCCAGCGCCCGTTAAGCGCCATCGACCTCGAAAGCGACTTCCGGCTGCTGGCCGAGGACCCCGCACTGCGGACCGTGAACGCCGAGCTCCGGCCCGGCAGCCGGCCCGGCGAGGCCAGCCTGGGCGTGCGCCTCGCGCCGCAGGATCGCTACGACCTCTATGTCACGGCGGCGAACAACCGCTCGCCTACGGTGGGCGGCGAGCGTGTGGCGGTGGCGGGCTCTGTTCGCAACCTGCTCGTCGCGGGCTCCCTGCTGAGCGCCGAGGCCGGATGGACCGAAGGCATAGAGGATGTCTCGGTAAACTTTTCGACGCCCTTCCTGTCGCCGCGCACGGCCCTCTCGATCCGAGCCTCGTACAACGACGCCGCGGTCATCGACGCGCCTCTGACCATCCTCGACATCGAGGCGCGCGACCGATCGGTGGAGGTGGGCCTGACACGCAAGCTGATCGACGTCCCGCTGCTCCCGACGGGCGAGGGGGGACGCTGGTCGTCGGCGCGGACCCTCTCGGCGGGAGTGCTGGCCATCCATCGCGAGGGCAAGACGTTCCTGCTCGGCGAGCCGTTCTCGTTCAGCCCGGGTTCGGTGCGCGGCCGCAGCGAATACACGGCGGTTCGGGCGGTGGGCGACTATGTGGTCCGCAACGTCGACCAGGTCGTGGCGGTTTCGGTCACCGGAACCGTCGGGCTCGATGGAACGCGATCGGACATCCCGGGACTCGCTGCGCCGAAGGAGAACTTTGTGGCCGCCCTGGCGCAGGTGAACTACGCCCGCCGGCTGTCCGATCGAGGGCTGGAGTTGCGGGCACGTCTTTCGGGTCAGATCGCCAACAGCATCCTCTACTCGGGCGAGCGCTTTTCGGCGGGCGGAGAGACGACGGTGCGCGGCTACCGCGAGAACCTGATCCTGGCTGACAACGGCCTGATCGGGTCGGTCGAACTCGCCGCACCGCTGAAGTTCTCGTCCGCTCAGGGCCGCGGCGCAGGCTTCGCCTGGGACTCGTTCTCGATCTCGGCCTTCGCCGACGGCGCGCGTGTGCGAAACGACCGCCCGCCACATCCGAAGCGCGAGATCTACAGCATCGGCGCGTCGCTGGCCTGGGCGCCCGCCGAGGCCCTGTCGGCGCGGGTCACCTATGGCCATGCCCTCAACAAGGTGGAGCGGTTCGGCGGCAAGGACATCCAGGACGACGGCTGGCAGGCGCGCATCGTCTTCCGTCCGCTGAAGCTGGTCCGCTGATGTCCCGTGCTGACTTGTCGCAATCGCGGTTAGTGGATTGAAAGGCCACGTGTTGCTTCCAATGGTGCAGGTTGTCGCGGTGAGCGCCGAACGCCGGGGGACATGGAAAAGCACGGGCATTTGAGGGCGACGTTACGGCGGATCGCGGGGCCTGCCGCCCTGCTGGTCGCCGTTTTCGCCTCCGCGTACGCCTGCATCCTTCTGACGAAGGAATTCAACAACCCGGCGGCCGTCTGGCTAGCCGACGGCATCGTCATCGCGGTGCTGCTCCGCCAGCCCCGCAACCGTTGGCGGCTTTTCGGCGGCCTGGGCGCGCTGGGCGTGGCGGTGGCCAACCTCGCGGCGGGTGAGACCGCGCCGATGGCCCTGGGCATGGCGGCTAGCAACCTGCTGGCGATGGTGGCGTGCGCGACCCTGACCGCGCGCTGGGTCGGCCAACCTCGGGTCGACCTGACGAATCCACGCCACCTCCCGGCGTTCCTGCTCGCCGGCGGCGTGGTGGCGCCAGTCGTGGCCAGCCTCGCAGGGGTGACATGGGGTAACAGCGGCTCGGCCCGGCGGTTGATTCTGCATGATGGCCTGGTGTCCGCTCCGCCCTTTCACCTTGGGGGAGCCCCATGACGAGCTATGTGGGTCTGGACGTCTCGCTGGCGGAGACGAGCG
>JBKOYY010000164.1:0-28251 GCA_046725615.1 Pseudomonadota bacterium | reverse complement strand
GCGCCGAGCCCATACGCACGGAAGCGCCGGCGGCGGCCGGCGGGGTGGGCGCGGCGCGGCCGGGCGCCTCGGCGCAGCTCGCCCCAGACGACGGCTCGGCGGTGGCGGTGGAGGAGATGGAGGCCCGGGCCGGCCTGCCGCTCTACGAGACCTTCCGATGGCCGCTGACGGTGACCCGCACGGGGCGGCTCGCAGACGCCACCGCCGTGGGCCTGGCGCGAACCGACGGCAGCTCGGCCGGCGTGATCGTCGTGAACGGACGCGGAGCGCTGGTGCAGGTCATTCCTGGCAGCGAGGGGCCGGACGGGACCGCGATCGCGGCCGCCTGGCTCCGGGCGCGGGGCTGGACGCCGGGCTGACCCTAGTTGGCGATCGGAAGGTAGAGCCGGACCTCCCAGGCGTACGGCCGGTCGCCGAGCGTAGGCGCCGTGGACCGCCCACTGCAACCCCGCCCCCAGCGTGACCGTTCTAGGAGGCGGAGAAGAATGGTCATCGAGGAGGACCCCATGCCCATCGCCAACGACCGCGAGTACGAAGCCGCGCTGGAGGAAGCCGTCGCGCTGCTGGAGACCTGCGAGGGCCGGGAGGGCGGCAATGCGCGCCTGCTGCAGCTGCTCGGCGAGATCGAAGGCTACCGGCCGACGTTCGACCTCGCAGCGCCGACGGCCGATCCGTCGTCAGAACGCGCCGGCCATTTGGTGCGCCAGGCCCGGCGGCTGAAAGAACGTTGGGACGAGCAACGCACCGGCTACGGCGGGCTTGTCGAGGGCGGCGAGGGGATGGGCCCGACCACCGGCGCCCAGAGGGCGTAAGCCGGGGTTAAGGCCGCCATCGCCATCCTGCAGTGGATGGCCTATGCGCTCGCCTTCCTGGCGATCATGAACGTGATGGCGTTCGCCGCCTTCGCCGACGACAAGCGGCGGGCGGTGTTGGGCGCGCGCCGGATTCCCGAGCGCACCCTGCTCGCGCTGGCCGCCATGGGCGGAAGCCTCGGCGCGCTCACGGCCCAGCAGGCCCTGCGCCACAAGACCCGCAAGCAGCCGTTCCGCGCCAACCTGATCCTGATCGCCGCCGGACAGGCGGCGGCCGGCGCGGCGATCATCTGGGCGATGCGGAGCTGAGCCGCTCGCGCGGCAGGCGAATTCCCGCAGCCATGTCGCGAAACCCCGCCGCTTCGTCGCAGGCGGGGCGGACTCCGAGGCAGGCCCGGACCTAGCGGTCAGGTCCCCGAAACGGAGACACGACATGCGCAATCCCCTCCTGGCGCCGATCGCAGCGCTGGCCCTCGCCGGCGCCGCGTCGACGGCGCACGCCGCCGTGCGGATTCTCACCTTCAACGACGCAACCTGCGACGGCCAAGCCTGTCGCGACGCCCGTCCGATCAGCAACACCTACGGCGACGGGGTCGGCGTCGACGTCAGCTACCGCTCCGTGGCGCTCGACTCCCAGATCACCGGACCGCTCATCTACTGGTCCACGGGGTATGGGGACCTCTCAGGCGTGCTCTATGGTGGGACGACCACGATCAATCACCGCTCGGAGATCATCCTCAAGGCCCTGCCCGGCTATGAGATCTCGCTGATCGGCTTCGATTTCGCCACCTACAGCCGGCTGACACCCACCACGCCGATCAAGATCGACAGCCTGGGCGGAACCTCGATCTTCGCGGACCGGCTCAGCACCAATCCCGGCGGGCATGCCCACCTGAACGTGGACAGCGGCTATTTCGCGGACGGCATTCGCCTCGCCTGGGGCCCGGACGGCTTCAATGTGGGCGTGGACAACGTCACCTTCGACGTCCGCAAGATCGCAGTCGCCGGCGTGCCGGAACCCGGGACCTGGGCGCTGATGATCCTGGGCTTCGGCGGCGCGGGCGCGGTCCTGCGGCGGCGGCGTGCGCCAATTACGGCCTAGCGCAAGCCGTACGTGATGGTGGTCACGACGCGGACCTTCTTGAAGACCTGGCTGTTGGGCTCATAGCCGACGTCGTCGCGGCCCTGGATCTCGAACGAGCCCTGGGTCGCCGAGCGGATGCCCGACAGCGAGGCGCCGGCGTCCTTGGCGAACTGCTGGGCGCCCGTGCGGGCGCTGGCCGTCGCCTCGGCGATCATCTTCGGACGCACGTCGTTGAGGCCGGTGAACAGATAGTTGGGGCCGGCGTAGTCCTGCAGGATCACGCCCTGGCGCAGGAGCTGGTCGAGCTGGCGCGTCGTCGCCTGGACGCGGTCGACGTTGGTGGTGCGGACGATCACCGTCTGAGCCACGCGGTAGCGGGCGGCGACGTTCTGCTGCTGATATTCGCGAGCGTACTGGTCGGTGACCTCAAGCCGGCCGAGATCGATCTCGGCCGGCGTATAGCCCTGGGCAGCCAGGAACCTGCGCACGGCGGCGGTGTCGGCGTCGACGTCGGCCTGGACCGCCTGCAGGTCGTCCCCGGCGGCGGCGAACTTGAGCGGCAGGACTGCGAGGTCGGCCTTCACGATGCGCTCGGAAAGGCCGCGGACGGTGACGTTGCGGTCGCCGACGCGGACATTCTCGATCCCCTTGCCGATGAAGACCCCGCCGGCGGCAGCGCCCAGGGCGACGAGTCCGCCCGCGGCGGCGGCGGCGAGGATGCGGGGATCAGGCATGGGAGCGCTCCGTGGAGGAGCCGCCAGGGTGACACAGCCTGGCTGTCGCCGCGATGAATGGAGCTACTTCGCAGGAATGATCGGCGGGGCCTGAGCCGGCATGGCCGACGTCGGGTTCACCGCGCTGGGCGAGGTGGAGCCCATCTCGGGCGTGGTGGCGTTCGGGTCGGCGCCGGTCGTCGCGCCCGCGCCGGCGGGGTTCGGATCGACAGTCGCTGTCGCCGCGCCACCGGCTCCCGTCGTCGCGCCGGGTGGGGGCGGATCGACGGCGACCGACGCTTCGTCCGCCGAGGTCACGGGCGCCGGCCTCTGACAGCCGGCGAGGGAGAAGACGACGAGGGTGGCGACCACCACCGCGGCGGGGATCAGGGACTTCATGCGAACGAAACGACCGGAAGGCCGGCAGGTTCAACCGCGCCGGGCGCGTCGGATCGCTGCGGCCAGCCCCCGCTCGTTCAGGCCGCCCTGGATCAGGTAGGGACCGACGAGGTAGGCGGGGGTGCCGGCGAGGCCGAGGGAGAATGCCTGCAGGGCGTGGCCCCTGAGCTGGGCGTCGATGGCCTCCCCATGCGTTTCCAGGTCGGCCGCAAGACGCGCAGCGTCGACGCCGGAGTCTTTAACAACCGCTTCGAACCGCTGGGGATCGAGCGATCCTCGCACGGCCATGAAGGCCCGATGCAGATCGAGGTAGCGGCCCTGGCGGTCGGCGGCGAGGGCGTGGCGGGCGGCGGCGTCGGACACCGGGCCGCGGATCGGCCAGTCCTTGAAGATCACACGCACGCGGGGATCGGCGGCCAGCAGCGCCGTGAGCGCGCCGTCCGTCGCCTTGCAGACCGCGCACTGGTAGTCGGTGAAGACCACGACCGTGACGTCAGCCGCGTCGGCCCCAGCGTGGGGCGAGCCGCGATCGCCGAGCACCGCGCGCACGACCGGCGTCATTTCCAGCGGCCGGGCCGGAGGCGGCCTGGACTGGAGCCACCACGTCGCCGCGCCACCGGCTGCGACCGCGCCGCCAAGCACCAGGGCGTCGCGGCGCGAGACGGCCATCAGCCCCAGACCTCGCGGGCGTAGCGGACGAAGTTGCCGCCAAGGATCTTCTCGATGCGGGACGTCTTGTGCCCCCGGGCCTCAAGCAGGCGGTGGAGCCGGCGAAACTGGTCGGGGCCACGCAGGTCGACGACGAACGGCATGGTGTCGGCCCGCTCGCCTGGCGCGGCGATCCCCTTGGCCTTGCGGTCCTCGTGCTCCTTGCGGAGCGCGTCCTTGTATTTCTCAAGGTCGTCGATGGGCGTCGTGCCGCCGTCCGTGCCGATTCCGACGTGGTCCTCGCCGCAGACGTTCAGGGCGTGCTCGATGTGGGCGACCACGTCGGCGGCGCTGGCGTGTCCTGAGAGGTTGAGGAACGGCATGAAGTAGATGCCGACGAAGCCGCCCCGCTCGGCCACCAGGCGCAGTTCCTCGTCGGTCTTGTTGCGCGGCAGGTCGGTGAGCGCGCGGCAGCCGGTGTGATTGATCGAGATAGGCTGCTTCGACGCTCGGGCGGCGTCCAGGCAGATCTGGCGGCCCGAATGGCTGAGGTCGACCATGATGCGGTTGGCGTTCAGCCGCTCCACGACCTGGTGACCGAGTTCGGTCAATCCCCGCCCCTCGGGTGCGATGGCGCCGTCTCCCAGGGGATTGGGCAGGTTGTAGGTGAGCTGGATGATGCGCACACCGAGATCGGCGAAAACGTCGACCCGAGCCGGGTCCGGCGTGCACTGGACGGCGTTCTGGAAGCCCAGGATGACGCCGACCTTGCCGTCCGCCCGGGCGCGGGCGATGTCGCCGGCGGTCAGGACCTTGGCCAGGGCCGTGGGATGCTCGCGGATCAGGCGGTCCCATTGGGCGACCTCGCGCACCGAGACCTCGAACGGATCGCCCGGCCCGGCCACATAGCCGATCGTGACGTTCACCGCCGCTGTGCCCGAGGCGCGGGCGTCGGCGAGGATGCGAGGAGTGAGGACCGGGCGGGACGGCTCGGGAAAGTTGGGGTCGTTCAGGCCGCCCAGGGCGTTGACCACCGTCACCCCGGCCAGCGGATCCCGGCCAGCGCCGAAGGCCGGCGCGGCCAGCGACGCGACGCCGAGGGCGAGGAGATGGCGGCGGTTCATGGGGTGTCGTCCAGGTCGGTGGGCGCTAGGGGCTTGAAGGCGGCGCGGGGGTATTCCCGGCCTCGCTTCACCGTCAGTTCCAGCGACTTGAGGTTCTCGATGTCAGCCGTGGGATCGCGGGACGTGACCACCAGATTGGCGAGCTTGCCCGGTTCGATCGACCCCATGTCCGCCTCCCGGCCGGCGGCGCGGGCCCCGTTCAGGGTGGCGGCGCGGATCACCTCGGCGGGGGGCATCCCCAGCTTCACCAGGGCGGCCATCTCGCCGAACAGCGTCGGCCAGGGATCCGTGGCGGGAGACACCCAGTCGGTGCCGGCGGCGATGGTCACCCCGGCCTTCCAGGCCTGCCGCACAAGGGCGTCCGACAACTCGCCCGAGCAGAGGCCGGGCCTGGAGCGCGGCTGGTGATAGATGCTGGTGGTGGCGTCGAGGATCACCCCGCCCGCCTTCATGGCGGCGACCACCCGAGCCACGGCAGGATCGGCCGAGTTCAGGAACGGGGCGGCGTCGATGGGCGTGCGCGACTGGTAGGTCGATGGCGTTCCGGCTGCTTCATGAGCCAGGGAGCAGGCGTGGGACATGACGTCGGGCCGTGCGGCAGCGACCTCCGACGGGCTGGCCGGATAGACCGCCGTGTGCGCCCAGACCTTCAGGCCCTGGCGATGCGCCTCCTCGGTGATCCGGCGCACGATGTCGCCGTCGAGGTTCGCATAGATCTTGATGGCTGTGGCCGAGGTCCCCCGCGCCAGGGTCACCGCCTCCCGCAGGTCGGTGTCCGGGCCGATGGCCTGCATCCATGGGACGTGGCCGGGCCTGAAGCCGTAGGTGGTGGCGGCGGTGCGCGGATCGTCGAAGAAGGTCGGACCGGCGAACAGGGCCGCGTAGTGGATGTCCGGCGCGGGAATCTCGCCCTTCAGGCTGGCGCGGGCCAGTTCGCCGACGGCGCGCAGGTCGTCGGCCATGTCGCGGACGGCGGTCACCCCGCCGTAGAGGTCGCGGCGCAGGCTCGCCTCGGCGCGGCGCCGGTCGGGCGGGGTGGCCAGATGCTCGTGACTGTCGACGAGGCCAGGCAGAAGGAACTTGCCGGTGAGATCCACGACCCGCGCGCCGGGCGGCGGCGGGCGATCGGCCGGCACGACGGCCTGGATGCGCTCGCCGTCCACGACCACCGCCATTCCCGTCCGGGGCGCGCCGCCCGTCCCGTCGATCAGGGTCGCCCCGCGGTAGACCACGGTCTCGGCCGCGGCGGGCCCCGAGAGGGCGGCAACGGCGAGCGCCGCGGCCAAAAGCGATCGGATCATGCGCGGCCCCTTGCCCAAGAATGCTCGTCAGCCGCCCTCGCAACCGCCTTCGAGCTGGAGTTGGAACTCAGCGGCGGCCTTCCAGCAGGCGGCGGTCTCGCGCTCGGTCTTCCACAGCCAGGCCAGCACCGCGCACATCACCGCAAGGGCGACGCTGACCGCCGTCAGGATGCGTACGGCCAGAACGGCGCGGTCCGTGCGGGGAGCCCTCGACATGGTTCAGGCTTTGGCCGAAGCGCCGGCCGAGGGCAAGGGCGGCGAGGCCCGGGAGATGCTCAGGCGGGATCGGCGACGCGGGCGACGGCGCCGAGTTGCCGTTCACCCTGCCAGATCACCACCTCGACAGAGCTGCGGTGATCGTCCAGCACCCGCCGCGCCGTGGCGAGCGCCCCCGCGTCATCGGCGCATTCCACCACCTCGAAGGCGATCGAGGATCCGTCGGCCCGACGCGGGCAGAACGTGAACAGGGGCACGGTCGGAACTCCCTCACTGTCAGGCGGGAGCATGGGGATTGAACCCCGGTCTCTCAGCCGTCGGCGCCTGGAAAATCCGTGCCGACGGTCAGGCCCTTATACACCCTTCCCCCCACAGTTGTGTCGGACAACCGACAATCCTTGTCAGGCGACCCGGCCGTTGCGGTCGAGGGCGGCCGACAGGCGCGCCATCGCGCGGCTGAGCTGAACGCGCAGCTCGTTGGCGGTGACCAGTACGGGGGCCGAGACCCCCCAAAAGACCATCAGGGCGATCATCGAGCCCGGCTGGGCCACCCCATCTGGGGCGAGGAAGAGGCGCAGGCCGACGAGCCCGCCGACCAGCATCACCAGCGCCCCGCAGAAGGCGCCGCGGACCAGCCCCGCCACCAGCACCGCCGCGACGTAGATCATGAAGGGCGACACGACCCCGAGCTGCGCCGACAGCGCCGCGCGGGCGGCCGTGGCCAGGGCCACCAGGACGCCGGCCACCCCAACGCTGATCAGCGCCTGGACAATCAGGCGGCCGGTGGAAGTGCGCGAGCTGGCCATGAGGGAAGATTGGAACAGGGTCATATTGCGCCGCAACAGTGTTCTCCGCAGAGGCGAGCCTCGGCGGCGTGGCCGGGGGGAAAGCGGTTCCGGCCATCCATGACCAGCTGGCGCGGGGAGTCGCGAGGGTTGAGCCCACGCGCCGGGCTGCGCGGAGTCATGGATGGCCGGGCCGCACGCCGCCCGCCTCAGGGGACACGGGACAACGGGCGGCGTCGGCGTCCGGGCGGCTAGGCGCCGGTCGGAGCGGAGGGCGCGGGCGGCGCCGGTGCGGGTTGAGCTGCGTCGCACGCCTTGCCGGTGTAGAGGCCCGAGAGCAGCGCCTTGCGCATGCCGGCCGCCTGGATGTCGGCGCCGGCCTGGGCCTTGACCTGTTCGGCGCGCTGGCGGGCGGCGTTGGCGGCCTGATTGGCGAACTGGCCGGCGCCCGGCATCCGCCCCAGGAGTCCCGTGCGCAGCATGCCCTCGACGGCCACCGATGCGCCGAGGCTGGCGCCCCGGGCCTGACCGTCGGCCTTGGCGATCTGGGCGTTGGCGTCGGCGACGATCTGATCCATGCGCGCCACCTCGGCGGCGATCGTGGGACAGTCCATGGCGGCGTCGCCGGGATAGCTGGCCTGCAGCGGCTGGGCGGCGGCCGAGGTGGACGCGAGCACCGCGCAGGCGGCGCCCAGGACGAGGAGCAGCTTCATTGTAACCCCCAGAAAACCCTCAGGCTTCCGAGGCTATTCCCTGGACCCAGGTCGCACCTCCCCCGATTGGGGGCGTCCGCTCAATCGACGAGCAGGGAGACCAGGGCCTCCGGGTGCGTGAACTGGGGCAGGATGCCCGCGTCCTCGATCCGGACCCGGCGGATGTCGGACATGGGCAGCCACGGCTGGTGGACGTGACGCGGCAGCTCGGAGCAGGTAGCGACCACCCAGGGCCGCGGCGGCAGGTCGCCCGGGGGCTCCCACCCCGCGGCGTAGACCGCGTTCTCGGCCGCGAAGCCGCGCACCGAGCGGGCGCAGAGGGCCTGGATGTCGCGGACCAGGAAGGCGCGCACCTCGGGGACCTGCAGCGCCGCGCGGTCGGGCTCCACCTCCCCCAGGCTCCGGTCGATGAGGCGCTCGAGCGTCTGGGTCGTGGTCTGGCGACGCAGGAATTCAGCGAAGGTGGCGACAAGCTCCGGGTTGCGCAGCAGATGTCGCTGGACGGCGGTGACGAAGGTGACCCTGTGGTCGACCCGCGACATCGGCGGATGCGGATTGAGCAGCACCGCCCGACCCAAGAGGTGCGGAAAGTCGCGGGCGAAGGACAGGGCCACCGGCGCGCCCGTGTCGCGAGCCAGGATGTGCGCCGACTTCAGCCGCAGGCGCTCGATCACCGCGGCCATGTCGGCGGCCCCGGACTTCAGGTAGTCGTAGCCGGCGGGGTCGGTGAGACCGAAACCCGGCCGCTGGAGCACCAGGGGGCGCAGGCCGGCGGCGATCAGGCCGGCCCGAAACGCCTCGGGCAGCCGGCGACCGGCCACCGTTCCATGGAACACGAAGACCGGCTCGCCGTCATACGGGCCATAGTCGATCAGGGCGATGCGCCGCGTCCCGTCCAGCGAGGGCAGGATCCGCAGGCGACCGCCGCCCTCCTCCGCGGAGAACATCGGCTCTGTGGCGGACGCCACCGCCACCAGTTCCCTCGCCTCGGTCAGCAGGCGGGCAAGGTCCTTGGCGCCCCTGGCCCCCGTCTTGGCCAGGATGGCCTTCATGTGCGTCTTGACCGTCTCGGCCCCGATCCCGAGGGCCTTGCCCGTCTCGGGAGCCGTGGCGCCCTTGGCCACCAGCACGGCCGCACGCGCCTCGGCGGGAGTCAGGCCAAAGGCTTCCTCGGCGATGCGCGCCTCCTCGCCCACCGCATCGCCGTTCGCGCACATGATGCCGACAAGACGGGCGACGAGTTCTGGCGTGCGCCGCACCCCGGCCTTCGCGTTGATCCGGCGCAGGGCGTCGCGGGCGGTTTCCCGCCCCACGCCAGCGTCGGCGGCGGCGACCTCCAGGTTGGGCGCGAACAGCAGCGCCTCGGCCAGGCGCGCCTCAAGGGCGGTCAGGTCCAGGGCTCGGGCGGCGTGACGGGCCAGCTCGGACGAGCGCGATGGCGCGCTGACGACCACGGCCAGCCGCTCGCCCCCGGCGCGGAGCGCGGCGGCAGCCTCGGGTCCGAGCGGCCAGCGCCCGGCCGCCTCGGCGTCGCCCACCCAGGCGGCGAAGGCGGCGCCGGCCGCGCCCTCGACCAGGCTCACCACCGGCCCCTCGCGCAGGGCCCGCTTCAGAAGAGGACGCAGGTCGGCGGAATCGGGGAAGAGGTCCAGGTAGGCCGGGTCGGCATGGCACACCTCGCCGCGCGGCGTCAGCACGGCCGCGGCCAGGGCGCGACGGTCGGCGATGGCGCCCGCGATCGGCGGCAGTTCGAAGGCGGCGGCCGAGAACGCCTCGCGCGCCTTGCCGCTGTCGGCGAGCACGGCGGTCTCGATCTCGGGCCAGGAATCCAGCAACGCATGCGCCGGCGCCGCCCGGGCGCGTAGGATGTCGGTCAGGCGGGCTGGCTTGGTTTTCATGCGCCTTCTTCGAATAAGCGGCCACGCTCGCGTTGCAAGCGGGCTGACGGTGTCTGCTGCAAGCGCTGCGCCAGACTGCCCGCGCAATAGCCTTCCCGGACGTGAAATCGGCGCGGTGAACCGAAACTGGAGCCGCGGGTTCAGCGGGGGTTCAGGGCCGAGGCGTTTCTCTCTGGCCGGCAGGGGCGCAACAGGTCCGAGGAGTCGAAATGAAGAAGGTTCTTTATGCCGCCGTGGCCCTGGCCACCGTCGCAGCCCCCATGGTCGCGTCCGCCCAACCGGGCCACGAACGCCGGGAGGATCGCCGCGAACTCCGCGAGGATCGCCGGGAACTGCAGGAAGACCGGCGCGACGCGCGTCGGGATGGCGTCGTCACCCCGCGCGAACGGCGGGAGCTCGAGCGCGACCGGCGGGAAGTGCGCGAGAGCCGGCGTGAGCTGCGCTACGACCGGCGCCATGCCGAAACCTGGCGCGACCGGTCCGAATGGCGCGGCTATCGCGGCGTGCGGCAGGGCTATTGGTACGCGCCGGGCTACGGCTACCACCCGGTCGTGCGAGGCTACACCTGGCGGCGTGGCGCGTATGTCCCGCGCGCCTACCGCGGCTACTACGTGCAGGACCCCTACTACTACGGCCTGCGCGCGCCCCCGCGCGGCCATCGCTGGGTCTATGCGGACGGCAACTTCGTGCTGATGGCCCTGGCCACCGGCCTGATCGCCGACGTGATCCTGAACGGCTACTAGGCGCTAGTGCATCGTGGCGGCGGGGACAGACCCGGCCGCCGCGGCGCGCGGGATCGAGAGCACCAGGGCAGAACCGGCGGCGTCGGCGTGCAGGGCGACGGCGGCGCCGAGCTGCTCGGCCATCGCCTGCAACAGATAGCCGTTGGACACTGAGACAAGCGCCCCCTCGATCGCCTGACCGGCCTCGGAGATCGCCACCTCGGCCTGCCGGCCGTCGGCGCCGAAGCGGATGGCCAGCGGTCCTGAAACGCCGGCGTCGAACAGGGCGCCCAGGCACTCGGCCAAGGCGACCCCTAGCGAGGTCGCCTCCTCCACGCCCAGCGTCAGGCCGGACGCCACCACGGCCACCCGTTCGGGCGAGCGGTCGCGGGCCACGCAGACCGCGCGGGCCAGGGCGTCGGCGAAGGCGTCGAGGTCGACCGGATCGTCGCCGCGACCGCCCAACTCGCGATGGACGCGCGAGATCAGCAGGGAACGCTCCATGGCCCGGCGCAGGCCGTCGGCCACCTGGGGCTCGGGCTCGCCCTTGGCCTGGAGGGCCAGCACGCCGGCGACGAGGCGCATGTGGTGGCTGATGCGCTCGTTCAGTTCGCGAAAGAGACCTGCGTGGCTGTCGGCCACGGCCTGGGCGCGGCCCAGCTCGTGCGAGACCTGGCGCAGGGCGCCGGTCAGGCCGGTGATCACCACGATCGCCACAGCGCAGGTGACCACGAAGAAGACGGCGCCCATGAGCACGTTCGGCGCGAGCTTCCAGTCGAAGGCCGGCGCGGCGAAGACCGCAAAGCCAAGGATCGCTGAGACGAGGGCGGCGGCGATGGCCGGCCCGCGGCCGAACGCGTAGGCCGCCAGGATCACCGCCGGATAGAAGGCCGAGTAGGACAGGCTGCCACCCAGTACGCCGTGCATGGTGGAGCGGAAAAGGAAGGCGGCGGCCACCAGGGCGGCGGTCCACCCCCAGGCCATCGCCGGGTGGCGGCCCCGGACGGCGAGGATCTCGGAAACGCGGGACATGGGCCCGCCTCTAGCACAACGGGCGCTGGCGTGCTTCAGCGAACCGCCGGAGATTGCGCCCATGACCGACCGCGACGTCTACCTGAAGCTGGCCGCCATGGCCGAGGAGCTGATGCAGCTCGCGCAGGAAGCAGAGAGTTTCGTGGGCAACGCGGCGCTCACCACATGCGCACAGACGCTCGCCGGAGCGGCAAAGGCGATCTACGAGCACGCCATGGAGGGTGGAGAGCACTAGGCGCCGCGGATGCGCGCGCTAGCTTGGCCGCCATGAAACGCCTGCTCCTCGCCGCCGCCGCCCTCGCTCTTTCGCCCGCCAGCGCCCTGGCGCAGCAACATACTCACGCCGCTGCCGACCTCGTGATCTGGGGCGGCCCTGTCTACACCGGCGCCTCGCCCGCCAGGGCCGAGGCGGTGGCCGTGGTCGGGAACCGGATCGTCTATGTCGGCGACCGCGCCGGCGCGAAGTCCAAGGTCGGGCCCGGCACCCAGGTGGTCGACCTGAAGGGCGCGGCGCTGTTTCCCGGCTTCACCGACGCCCACGCCCACCTGCGCGGCATCGGCGAGCGCGAGCTGTCGCTGAACCTGGAGGGCTCGAAGTCGGCGGCCGAGGCGATGGCGCGGGTGAAAGCCTATCTCGTCCAGCGCAAGCCCGCCGGGCCGGTCTGGGGCCGTGGCTGGATCGAGACCGGCTGGCCCGAGGGCCGCTTCCTGGAGCGCGGCGACCTTGACCCCATTGCGCCCGACCAGCCGGTGCTGCTGGTCCGCGCCGACGGCCACGCCCTGGTGGCCAACACCGCT
This sequence comes from Pseudomonadota bacterium, assembly GCA_046725615.1. GTDB lineage: Bacteria > Pseudomonadota > Alphaproteobacteria > Caulobacterales > Caulobacteraceae > Phenylobacterium. Next base: position 16,006 of record JBKOYY010000164.1, on the reverse strand, counting down.
GCCCTGAAGGCGGCGGGCATCGACGAGTCCACCGCGGCGCCGGCAGGCGGTGAGATCCTCAAGGGCAAGGACGGCAAGCTGACCGGCCTGCTGGTCGACAACGCCATGAGCCTCGTGAACAAGCTACGGCTGGCGCCGACCGAGGCCGACCGCCGCGAGGCGTTCCAGGCGGCGTTCAAGGTCGAGACCGCCTACGGCTGGACTGGCGTCCATTCCATGAGCGTCGACTGGGCCGACGTGCTGCTGCTGGAGGAGATGGACGCCGCCGGCGGCGCGCCGCTCCGGATCTACAACGCGGTCGACGGCGAGGAGGCAGGACCGCTTTTCACGGGTGGCCCGCGCACCACCAAGGACGGGCTGATCGTCACCCGCGCCATCAAGCTCTACGAGGACGGCGCGCTAGGCTCGCGCGGGGCGGCGCTGTTCGCGCCCTACGCCGACGCGCCGGCAACCACGGGCCTGGTGCGGACGCCCCCCGAGGTGATGCGCGCCACCATGGACAAGGCCAAGGCCGCCGGCATCCAGGTGGCCAGCCACGCCATCGGCGACCGCGGCAACGCCAATGTGCTGGACCTGTACGAGGCGGTCGGGGTGACCGACTTGCGCTGGCGGATCGAGCACGCGCAGATCGTCCGGCCGTCGGACATCCCGCGCTTTGCGAAACTCGGGGTGATCGCCTCGATGCAGCCGAGCCACGCCATCGGTGACCTGCACTTCGCCCCCGCGCGCCTCGGGGAGGCGCGGCTGGACGGCGCCTATGCCTGGAAGGGGATGCGCGACGCGGGCGTGCTCGTCACCGGCGGCTCGGATGCGCCGGTCGAGCGCGGCGCGCCGCTGATCGAGTTCTACGCCGCCGTGGCGCGCAAGGACCTCAACGGCTTCTCGGCTGCGGACTGGCGGCCCGACCAGGCCCTCTCACGCCAGGAGGCGCTGAAGCTGTTCACCTCTGCGGCGGCCTATGGACGGTTCGCGGAGACACAGCTCGGTACGCTGGAGGTCGGCAAGCTGGCCGACCTCACCGCCTTCTCGGTCGACCTCATGACCGCCCCCGAGGCGGAGATCCCCAAGGGCCGGGCCGTGCTGACGGTGGTGGACGGCAAGGTCGTCTACAGGGCGCCGTGAACGGGCGGCGGCCCTAAAGAGCCCCCTACCGGGTCCACTGCGCCAGCCAGTCGGCCAGGTCCTGCGGCTTCATGTGGCGGGCGTCGGCCAGGGCGGCCACCTGAGCGCGGCCCACGAGCTGACGGCCGGTCTTCGGGTCGACGATGAGGATGGCGGGCACGCCCTCCAACCGGTCCTTCACGCCCCAGCGGGCGGGGATCTGCAGGTTCTTGTCCATCCGGCCCACGTCGACCGTCACCACCTCGTAGTGCTTGGCCAGGAAGCCCTTGAGCTCGGTCTGCTCCATGGTGGCGGCGAGAATCCGACAGTCGCCGCACCAGTTGCCGCCCATGTCGATGAGCAGCAGCTTTCCCGAGCGCCTGGCTTTCGCGAGCGCGCGGTCGACCGCGGCGTTGGCGTCGGCCTTCTCGTCGTAGGGATAGGGCAGCGGCGTCTTGAGCTGGGCGTAGTCGGTGAGCGTCAGTCGCGGCGGCGGCGCGGCCACCGCGGGCGCGGCGACAGCCAGGGCGAGCACGGCGGCGACGGCCAGGCGGATCATGGCGTTCTCCTAGTTCATCGCAAGGGATTGGCCATCGCCGGGCGACGGTCAACCCAGGGAACCTCAAAGCCCGCGCAGGATTTGTGACCGCGCCCATCAACCCCCAAAGGGAACGCACGCCATGAGCCTGAGTAACGCCGAGGTCGAGGACCGCCTCTGGAAGGCCATCGAGGACAACCACACCGGCATGCTGGGCGTGCCCGGCGACGGACACCACTACCAGCCGATGACCGGCTTCGTGGAGCGGGAGACGAACACCCTCTGGTTCTTCACCCGCCGCGAGACCGACCTCGCCCGGACGGTCGGAGAGAACGGCGGCGCCGACGGGGTGTTCATCTTCCAGGACCGCAAGCTGCAGGCGTGCCTGGACGGTCGCCTGACGCTTGAACACGATCGCGAGCGCATCGACCGCTACTGGAACCCCCACGTCGCCGCCTGGTACCCGGACGGAAAGGACGACCCGGCCCTGACCCTGCTGCGACTCGACGTCGCGGACGCGGCGGTGTGGATCACCGAGGGGGGCCTGTTGAAGTACGCGCTCGAGGTGGTGAAGGCCAATGTCGGCAAGTCCACGCCCGATGTGGGTGAGCGGCGCGACCTCAACCTGCACTAGAACATCGCGAGACAGCGCGCGGCGGCTAGACAAGCCGCCGCGCCTGTACTCATCGCGACTCGATTCGACCTGATTCTGTCCTGGCAAGGCGATTCAGCTATTTATAAGTCGGCTGCCCGACACAAATTGCCGGTTGCGCGACGTTGTCTTGCGAATGCTCATCGCGAGAATTGCGCCTTGATCAAGCAATGCACTTGGCGCGAGTGTCGAGTTCTCGACAGTCCAGCTTCACAGCGCTCTGTAACTTGAAACCTAAGCCGTAGAACGGCGTTTCAAGTCCCCGATGCAGAGGCCAGTCCCCGCGTTGCAGAACAGCCTGCTCGAAGCGCTCCCGCCAGCCGATCTGGCGCGGTTCGCACAACATCTCGTGCAGGTGGAACTCGAAAGGGGCCGGCTGCTCTACGACCCGGGCGACCCCATCGACCACGTCTACTTTCCACATGACGGCGTCATCTCGCTGATGACCCTGATGGAGAACGGGCAGGCGATCGAGAGCACCACCATCGGCCCCGAGGGCGCGCTGGGGTTGATGGCGGCCGTGGCGCCGCGCCAGTCGCTTTCGCGCGCGATCGTCCAGACGCCGCTCCGCGCGGCGAGGATCAGCGTCGAGCGCCTGCACGAGGCGTGGGAACGCAGCGCCACCCTGCGCCATCTCGTCGACCGCCACACCGAGGCCCTCTACGGACACGCTATCCAGTCGGTGGCGTGTAACGCGCTGCACTCGGTGGAGGCGCGCTTTTCCCGCTGGCTGCTGACCTGCCACGACCGGATCTCCACCGACACGATCGCCCTGACACAGGAGTTCCTGGCCGACATGCTGGGCGTCCAGCGGACCACGGTAACGGCGGTGGCGCGCTCGCTGCAGGCCAAGGGTGTGATCCGTTACCGCCGCGGCGTGGTCGACATCATCGACCGCGCGGGCCTGCAGGCCCTGACATGCGAATGCTACGGCGTGATCCGCGACACCTACCAGCGGCTGCTCGGACCTGCCGCCTCGTCGCGCAGCGAGCGGCGGGGCGACCGTTTCGTCGGCGGACAGTAGCGCGCCGGCCCGCGCCCGACCGGGAATTGGGCCCGCTCGTCGCGAGGCGATTGCGCGAGGACGATTTTCGCCGTCTCTTGCGGCCCGTCCACGAGTTTTGCCCCAATCCCCCGAACCGGCAACCGAAATGAGACCCATGTTCCGTCAATCGCGCAAGTTCCTGCTTCTGGCTGGCGCCGCCACGACCCTCGCGTTCGCCTCCCACGCATCGGCGCAAAGCCCGGCGGCCCACGGAGCGCACGGCTGCGCTACCGCCACCTGCGAGATCGAGTTGCTGTTCGCAGCCGACGCCCCGGGGGGCGCCGCGCCCGCCTCTCTCGCCTCGCCCAAGTACGGGACCTGGGGCTTCGACCTTTCGGGGATGGACCGCACCGTCAAGCCGGGCGACGACTTCTTCAAGTTCGCCAACGGCAAGTGGCTGGAGCGGACAGAAATTCCCGCGGACCGCGCGAACTACGGCAACTTCGCCATGCTGCGCGAATTGTCGGAAGCACGAGTGCGCGCGATCCTGGACGAGGCGGCCGCCGGGAAGCTGACCGACCCCGACGCCGCAAAGATCGGCGCGGCCTACGCCGCCTACATGGACGAGGCCCTGGCCGAATCTCTGGACGCCAAGCCCCTCGCGCCTGAACTGGCGCAGATCCGCAAGGTGAAGACGCGGGACGAGTTCACGGCCCTGATGGGCAAGGCCAACACCTCGGGCTTCAGCTCGATCCTGCCCGTGTTCGTGAGCATCGACGCCAAGGCCCCCACCAAGTACGCGGTCATGAGCGCCACCGGGGGCCTGGGCCTGCCGGACCGCGACTACTACCTGCAGCCCGGCTTCGCCGAGAAGAAGGCCAAATACCAAGCCTACGTCGAACAACTGCTGACCATGATCGGTTGGGAGACGCCGGCCGAGAACGCCAAGGCGATCGTCGATTTCGAGACCCGGCTGGCCGAGGCTTCCTGGAGCCGCATCGAGCGCCGCGATCGCGACAAGACCTACAATCCCATGAGCCCGACCGAGCTGAACGCCTATACGCCGGGCTTCGACTGGAACCGCTACCTTGCCGAGACCGGGCTGCCCAAGGTCGATCGGATCATCGTCACCACGAACACCGCCTATCCGAAGTTCGCCAAGGTCTACGGCGAGACGCCGCTCGAGACCCTGAAGGCCTGGCAGGCCTTCCACCTCGCTGACGGCGCCGCCCCGCTTCTGTCGAAACGCTTCGTCGACGCCAACTTCCAGTTCCGCGACAAGGAACTGGCCGGCCAGCCCGAGCTGCGGGCGCGCTGGAAGCGAGCAGCCGCATTCATGGACGGAGCCATCGGCGAGTCCATCGGCCGGGTCTATGTCTCCCGCTACTTCCCGCCGGAATCCAAGGCGCGGATGGACGAGCTGGTCGGCAACATCCGCACCGCCCTGCACGGCCGCATCGAAAAGCTGGAGTGGATGGGCCCCGACACCAAGGCGCGGGCGCTGGACAAGCTGGCGAAGTTCACCGTGAAGATCGGCTACCCCACGGAGTGGCGGAACTACGCTGGCTTGGAGTTCAGGCGCGACGACCTCTACGGCAACGCCCTGCGCGCCGGGGCCTGGGACTGGAAGCGCCGCGTCGCGCGGCTGAACCAGCCCGTCGACAAGAAGGAATGGGGCATGACCCCGCAGACGGTGAACGCCTACTACAACTTCGCTAACAACGAGATCGTGTTCCCGGCGGCGATCCTGCAGGCGCCGTTCTTCGACCCCGACGCGGACCCGGCGATCAACTACGGCGGCATCGGCGGGGTGATCGGCCACGAGATCAGCCACGGCTTCGACGACCAGGGCCGCAAGTCCGACGGCGACGGCGTACTGCGCGACTGGTGGACCGCCGAGGACAACGCCAAGTTCAAGGCCCAGGCCGACCGGCTGGGCGCCCAGTATTCGGCGTTCGAGCCGCTGCCGGGGGTGAAGGTCCAGGGCGGCCTGACCATGGGCGAGAACATCGGCGACATGGGGGGTCTGTCCCTGGCGCTCGACGCCTATCGCGCCTCGCTGAAGGGCGCTCCGCCGCCCGTGATCGAGGGTCTGACGGGCGACCAGCGGGTCTTCCTCGGCTGGGCCCAGGTGTGGCGCCAGAAGATACGGGATGAGGCCCTGCGCCAGCAGGTGACCACCGATCCGCACTCGCCCGCCTACTACCGGGTCAACGGCGCCATCCGGAACATCCCCGGCTGGTACGACGCCTGGAACGTGCAGGCGGGCGACAAGCTGTATGTGACGCCCGAGGAGCGGGTTCGGATCTGGTAGGCCTCAGGCCACCCAGCTCGCCGCCGCGAAGGCCAGGCCGCAGAGCAGCGCGGTCTGGCTGGCCAGGGCGGCGAGCGGACGCCAGCCCATGGACCTGAGCCCCGCCAAGGACATCTTGGCGCCCACCGCGACCACGCCCGCGCCGATCAGCAGGTTTGAGGCGAAGGTCGCCACCGGCAGCACCGCGGGCGGCACGACGCCGGTGCTGCGGACCGCCGCCAGGGCGAAGAAGGCGATCACGAAGCCCGGCAACAGCAGCGAGCGGGCGGGACCGCGCTCTACCTTCGCCGCGCCGGCGCACGAAAAGGCCACGGCGGCCACCACCAGGGCCAACAGCGACACGCGGACCAGTTTCACCGTGACAGCGAAGTCGCCGACCTGCGGCGAGACCGAATAGCCGGCGCCCGCCACCTGGGCCACATCGTGGATCGAGGCGCCCAGGAACAGGGCCGCGGCCTGCGGCGGCAGCCCCGCCACGTGGGCGATCGCCGGGTAGGCGAGCATGGCGAGGGTGGAGAGCGTCGCCACCACGGCCACCACATAGGCGGTCTGGCGCTCGGTCTCCTGGCCGCGCGGCAGGACCTGGGAGACCGCCATCGCCGCCGAGGCGCCGCAGATGGCGGTGGCGCTGGCCGACAGCATCGAGAACCCCTTGGGCAGACCGAAAAGGCGGCCGACGACCGAGCCCAGCGCCAGAGTAAGTGCGACGCAGCCCAGGACCAGCCCCAACGCCTCGGCGCCGAGCCCAGCGATGTCGCCCAGCGCGATGCGCAGGCCGAGGAGCGCGACACCGGCGCGCAGCAACGGCCGCTCCGCGACCTTCAGCCCTGGCGCGAGATCGAACCGGCCCGCCAGCGGCGCGCCGATCAGGAAGCCCGCGACCAGGGCGAAAGGCGCAACAGGCGCATGCAGCGCCTGAGCCACCGCCGTCGCGGCCAAGGTGAGCGCACCCGCCAGCGCGAGGCCCGGAAGCCAGGCCGGGACCTTGCGCCGCGGCGCGGTGCGGTGGGTGACCATCCGCTCGTGCAGGTCGCGGATGCGGCGGCTGCCCGAGCTCTGGAAGGCGAAGGGGAACAGGCCGTGCAGGGCGCAGGCCATGGCGCCGAGGGCCATGGTCGCGGCGAAACCCCAGGCCGAGCACAGGTGCTCGAAGTAGCTTTCGCCCACGGTCTCCGGATGCTGCGTGAACGCCTTGAGCATGGTCCCCAATCCCGCTCGCCAGAAATGAAGCGACAAGGATGGCGGCGGGGGTGGGAATATCATTACCGATGATTGCTGACTGATCGGCGATCAGGAGTATTTGGTTCTCCCATTTTTCCATTTTGGAGTTTTTCACTCCACGTTCGACCCGCAGGGCCCCTGCGACTGTCCTAACGACGCGACTCAGCCGGCCTAGCGCGCGAAGACGGGCCGGCCGGCGACGAGCGTCGCCGCCACCCGGTCGGCGGACGGCGCAGCCAGCGCCTCCGCGAGGGGCGCGTCCAACAGGCAGAGATCGGCCGGCGCGCCCGGCTCCACCCGCCGTCGGCGGCGGCCGGGCGCGGCGGGGTCGTCGAGGTAAAGGCCCAGCGCCGCTTCGGGGGCGACCGACTCGCGCAAGCCCAGGGGCGCGCCCGCCGCCGTTCGGCGCCGAACGGCGGCGGCGATCCCGGCCCAGGGGTCGGGGCTGGCGTACGGGGCGTCGGAACTCGCGGCCACCGGCACGCCGGCGTCCAGCAGGCTCGCACATCGGTAGAGGTCGGGCAGGTCGGCAGGCTCCACCTCGGCGAGGTAGCGGTCGCCCCGCTCGCTGACGAAGGCGGGCTGGGTGACGACGGCCAGTCCGAGGTCGCGGAGCTGCCCGATGGCGTCCGGCGGCACGACCCCGCCATGCTCGATCCGGTCACCCGGCACGGCCCCGGCGGTGTGGAAGGCGGCCAGGGTCAGGGCCAGCTCGGCTGCGGTCACGCAGTGGACAGCCACCGCGCGACTTTGGGTCCGGGCCCCGGCGATGCGGGCGACCACCTCGTCCAGATCGGGGAGCGCATGGTCGTCGAGCAGAATCTTCACCGGCCCCACGGCGAAGGCGCGGTCGGCGGGCGCCTCGAGCGGGGCGCCGCTCATCAGACGCAGACGCTGAGGCAGGTCGCCGGAGCGGTGGGCGCGCGCCAGCAGGTCGGACGCGGTGGCGTCGGTGGTGACGCTGGCGTCGGTGACGGCTGTGATCCCGCAGGCAGCGAGACGCGCGCCGATCGGCGCCAAGGGCGGCGGGTCGTGCGGCAGACGGGCGCGCAGCCAGGCGTCGCCCCGCCAGAGCCGCCCGGCAGCCCGCTCCAGGCCGGGCGGATCGTCGCCCTCGGGAAGCGCGCTCACGGCCAGGCTGTTCAGCACCCAAAGCGCGCCCGTCTGGTGCTGTACCCGCAGCGGATGGCGCGGCGCCAGGCGATCCAGGCCGCCGCGGTCGAGGTCGCCGGCCAGGGCTTCGTGCCAGCCGAACGCCCGCACCCATGCGCCCGGCGGCCGGGCCGCGCAGGCCACGGCGATACGCGCCACGAGTTCGACCGGGCTGCGGGCATCGGTCAGGTCCACGGAATCGGCGCGGGCCGCCAGGGCCAGCAGGTGGATGTGGTGGTCGACCAGGCCCGGGATGAGCGCTCCGCCCAGGCCGTCGATCTCTGGGCCGCCCCGGGCAAGGCGCGGGCCGACCACCGCGACCCTTCCGCCCTCGATGCGCACGTCGAGACCCCGGCGGCCTTCGATCTCCACATTGCGGAGAAGGAGGCTCATGCCGCCGCCCGAAGACCGAGCACCGCCGCGGCGCCGGCGGCGCAACGGGCGAGCGCGGCGTCGACCAGCACGCCGCCGCCGGCCTCCAGCCCCTGCAGCGCGCCAAGGGCAGCCGCGAGGCCGGTCACCGGGTCGGCCAGGGCGTCGCCCAGGAAGCCCGGCTGCCCGTTGGCGCCCCACTGCAGGAGACCGCCTGCTGCGGCGGCGTCATCGCCGAAAGCCACGCGCTTGCCGGCTTCGCCCGTCCAGCCGTGGCCAGTGATGGCCACCCAGACCAGCCTCGTGTTCTCGGCAAACAGGCCCCCGGGCTCCAGGCCAAGCCCGGCCAAGGCGCGGGGCCGCGCGCCGGTGATGACCACGTCGGCCGCGAGGACGAGGTCACGAAGGCGCTCACGCTCGGTGGGGTCAGCGAAATCCAGCGCCAGCGACCGCTTGGCGCCGTTGAGCCGGGCGCCGACCGCCGGGGTGGACTGGTGTGTGGGGTCGGGACGGCCAGGGCTTTCGACCTTGGTCACGTCCGCCCCCATGGCCGCGAGGATCGCCCCGCACAACGGCCCGGCCCACAGGGCAGAGAGGTCGACGACGCGAAGCGGTCCGCGGCTTCGGCCGCCCTCCGCAAGACGCAGGAGCGGCGCCGCGGGCGTGTCGGCGCGGGCCTCGCCGACCGCGGCGGCTGGCAGGCCCAGCAGGGCGGCGCCGGCTACCAACTCGGCGCAGGTGTGACGCTCGCCGTGGGCGGCGACCAGCGCCCAGGGGTCGTCCCCGAGGTCGCAGCCCAGCCAGGCGGGCGCGAGGTCGCGGTCCTCCTCGCGGGCAAGGTTCAGGGCCATCCAGCCGTCGGCCGCGCGAAACAGCCGGCAGGCGCCGTTGGGCGAGACGAGCACGCCCGGCGGGCCCAGATCCAGCTCACCCCGGCGGTCGAGAACGCCGAGATCCTCCACCGTCACGCGCCGCCCCAGCAAGCCGGTGAGCGCGGCGATCTGCCGTCCGAGGTCAGCCAGGATCGGCGCGAGGGCGCTCACGTGGCGACCTCGTCCACCAGGCCCCAGGCGAGCGCGGTGGCGAGATCGACCTCGACGCCGGAGACGGCTATCCAGGCGGCGCGACGGCGACCGATGCGGCGGGGGATGCTGGCCGTGCCGCCGGCGCCCGGGATCAGCCCCATGCCCACCTCGGGCAGGCGGAAGTGCGCGCCGGGGTGCGCGATCACGCGCGCCGCCGCAGCCGGCAGCTCGATGCCCGCACCAACGCAGGCGCCGTGAACGTGGGCGGTCAGGCGCTCGCCCAGCTCGTTCGCCAGGCGCGCGGGCGCGCGCAGGGTGCGGATCAGGTGCGCCTCTCCCGCATCGTCCGCCGAGCCGAACTCGTCCAGGTCGCCACCGGCGCTGAAGCAGGGGCCCTCGCCGCTGAGCGTCACGGGCGGCGAATCCGGATGACCCAGGGCGAACGCCAGGGCCTCGCACAGTTCGTCGCGCATCCGGGCGTCGAAGGCGTTGCGGCGGCTGGGCCGCGAGAGCCGGACGCCCAGTTCGCGCGGACCGGCGTCGATCCGAACGCGGGGCACCGGCGTCTCGTCACGCCCGCGGCCGGGGTTGGCCGCCCGCCAGGCGCGGAACCCGCTCGAGGCCAGCAGCATGGAATAGGCCAGTGACTCCAGCGCCAGCGCCTCGTCGAACGGCAGGCGCAGGGTCATGCGCAGGACCTGAGCTGCGACCGCGACCGCGACCGGCTGGGCCTCGACGCGGGCCTCGAGCGTCACGAGCGCCGGATCGACGCCGGCCTCCCCCAGCCCCACCCATGGCCTGGGGGCGGCGGGATCGGTGCTGAGCAGGATGTCGAAGAGGTCGAGGGGCCCCACGGGCAGCGGGCCGCCTCGGTGGACGCCCACCCGCAGCACGCCCGAGGCATCGGGCGGCCGGGCGCCCGCCGCTGGGCCGAACTCGGTGACCGACAGGCCGGCGCCGCCCAGGGCGACGAGGTCGGCGATGAGGGTCACCGGGCGCGGCCCCTCAGTCCGAGGACGGCAGCTTCTTGGCCTCGGCCGCGCCGATCGGACGGCCATCCACCGAGAGCGAGCCGGCGCCCGCCTTCGAGCACAGGACCTCCATCCCGCTCTCCGGGTCGGTGTAGCGCTTGCCGGCGAGCACCCCCCCGGAATGGTCGGCCGACGGCGAGCCGCCCGCGGGTCGCGCCTCCGCATGCGGGATGACCGGCGCGCCGCCGCATTCCAGGCTGGCCGGCGTCTTCGGCGGACGCACCACCACCAGCTCGGCGTCGCAGACGGCGCTCCGCCAGCGCGATCCCGGTTTCAACTCCATGCGCGTCACTCCCTTGGCGCGGCCGCCTTCCCTTGCGGCCCTCGGTTCGAATATCCGCCACGCCGGGCGGCCTTGTCGACGCCTTAGGGGGTTCCACCGTCGCAGCGGATCACCGAACCCGTGGTGAAGCTGGAGGCCGGGCTGGCGAGGTACAGGGCGGCAGTGACGATCTCCTCCGGACGGCCGGGGCGGCCCAACGCATTGCGGGCGGTCTCCCGGGCCTCGGGCGTCCAGGCCTTGGCGATGTCGGTGAGGAAGGGACCGGCCATGATGCCGTTGACCCGCACCTTGGGCCCGTACTCCTTGGCGAAGCCCTCCGTCATGGCATTCAGGGCCGCCTTGGCCCCGGCGTAGGGGATGTAGCTGGGATCGGGCCGGATTGCGCCGACGGACGAGATATTGACGATGGCGCCGCCCTCGCCCGCCGCCATGCGCGAGCCGACCAGAGCGGTGAGCCGGAACGGGCCCTTGAAGTTGACGTCGATGACCTTGTCGAACAGCGCCTCGGTGACCTCGGCCGACGAGGGGGCCAGCGGCGACATGCCGGCGTTGTTGATCAGGATGTCCACCTTGCCGAATTCGGCGTAGGCGGCGTCGGCCAGCCCCTCCAGCGCCGTCCAGTCGCCGACGTGGCAGGCGTGCCCCATCGCCCGGCGCCCCAGGGCGCGGACCTCGGCGGCGGCGGCCTCGCAGGCGTCGGCCTTGCGACTGGCGATCACCACGTCCGCGCCACGCGAAGCCAGGGCCCTGGCCATCTCCAGACCCAGCCCGCGACTGCCGCCGGTGATCAGAGCCACCTTGCCCGAGAAGTCGAAGAGCACGTCGCTCATGCCGGTTTCCTCCGCTTGCTTTCGTCGTCGCGGACACCATAGGCCGGGTGACGACTTCCGATGCGTCAGGGACGTGGCCGGGCGATCTGCGACGAGCCTCAGGAGTTCTGCGACGAACGCGTGGGCGCCGCCGCAATTGTGGCGTTCGACCTCCCTTAGGCTTGGCTCGCCCTTCGCCTCCAGGACCCGACATGCCCATCCAACTCACCGTCAACGGACAGGCTGTGACGTCGCAAGCCGCGCCGGACACGCCACTGCTGTGGGTGCTGCGCGACGAACTGGGGCTGACGGGGACCAAGTACGGCTGCGGCGTCGGCGCGTGCGGCGCCTGCACCGTCCAGGTCGCCGGCGAACCGGTGCGGAGCTGCAGCATGCCGGTGGGCGGGCTGGACGCGGCCCAGGTGATCACCATCGAAGGGCTCGGCGCGGATCGCCCGCACGTGCTGCAGACGGCCTGGCTCGAGGCGGCCGTGCCGCAGTGCGGCTACTGCCAGTCCGGGATGCTGATGGCGGCCGCGGCGCTGCTGAAGCGCACCCCCCAGCCCACCGACGCCGACATCGACGCGGCGATAACCAACCTCTGCCGATGCGGCTCCTATCCCCGCGTGCGCCAGGCGATCCACGCCGCCGCGCAACGCCTGGCCGGAGGGCGCTGAGATGGCGATCCAGCTCTCGCGGCGGGGCGTCCTGAGCGGCGGCGTCGGCGCCGGCCTGATCCTGGGTCTCGGGGGCGGTGAAGCGGTCGCCGCGCCGTCCGGGGGCGTGACCTTGAGCGACTGGGTGCGGATCGCCCCTGACGGCGGCGTGACGCTCTACACCTCAGTGCAGGAGATGGGTCAGGGCGCCTGGTGCGTCCACGCCCGCATCCTGGCCGAGGAACTGGGGCTCGACTGGGAGCAGGTGCGCGTGGAACAGGCCCCGCCGCTGTCGGTCTACGGGATCTTCTCGCCCGGCTACGCCACCGGGGGCAGCGCCTCGGTGCGCGAGATGTACGGCAAGCTGCGCAAGGTGGGCGCAGCGGCTCGGACGATGCTGGTCGAGGCGGCGGCGGAGCGCTGGAACGCACCTGCGGACGCCTGCGAGGCGCGAGGGGGGCGGGTCGTCCATCCGGCGAGCGCCCGGAGCCTCGGCTTCGGCGAACTGGCCGAGGCGGCGGCGAAGCGGCCCGTGCCGCAGGAGCCGAAGCTGAAGCCCAGGTCCGACTGGAGCGTCATAGGCAAGGACCTGCCCCGCAAGGACCTGCCCGGCAAAGTGGACGGGTCGACCGTATACGCCACCGACGTGAAGCTGCCCGGGCTGCTGACCGCCACGATCCGGCAGGCGCCGCAGTTCGGGGCCAAGCTGAAATCGGTCGATCCCGCGCCGGCGCTGGCCATTCCGGGCGTCCGCGAGGTGCTGGAGATGCGCGGCGTCTCGATAATCGTGCCGGGCTGGAACCAGCCGGTCGACCTGCCAGACGCGGTGATCGTAGTGGCCGACGGTTTCTGGCCGGCGAAGAAGGGCCTGGAGGCCCTGGACCCGGAATGGGCCGAGACGGACGGCGCGCCCGACACCGCCGGCCTGCTGGCGCAGCTCAAGGCGGCGGCCCTGATCCGCGCCGAGGTGGCGACTCCCCGGCGCGACTATGCGCCCGGCGAACGGCAGGCGCTTCAGAAGGCGCTCTCGGACGCCGCCGAGGCGGCCCTCGCCGCCGCCGATCGCACGATAGAGCGCGACTACACGGCGCCGCTGCTGGCGCACGCTCCGATGGAGCCGCTGAGCGCAGCCGCGCGGTTGACGGACGACGGCGGGGTCGAGGCCTGGGGCGGCTTCCAGAACACCAGCGGCCTGCGCCGCGCGGCGGCCGCGATGCTGGGCGTACCGATCGAGAAGGTGGAGGCCCACACGCTGTTCAGCGGCGGCTCGTTCGGGCGGCGGTACAAGAACGACTTCGGCCTGCAGGCCATCTGGGCCGCACGGGCGGCGGGCGCGCCGGTGAAACTCATCTGGACCCGCGAAGAGGACATCCGGCAGGACTGGTACCGGCCGGCCGGCTTCCAGAGGCTGACAGCAGGACTCAAAGGCGGGCGAATTTCGGGCTTCAAGGTGGTGGGGGCCAACAACAACGCCAACTACACCCGGGACATGGTCGCGGGCCCGCCCCACGACCTGATCCAGTATGAGCTTCCGGGAATGGTCATGGCCGGCGCGGCCGTGACTTCGCCGGTCCCGGGAGGGCCCTGGCGGTCGGTGCTGCACACAGGCAACGCCTTCGCTGTCGAGAGCTTCCTCGACGAGCTGGCGCACGAGGCCGGAGCCGATCCTCTCGACTTCCGCCGCCCGCTTCTCGCCAAGGCGCCTCGGGCGTTGCGGGTGATGGAGCATGCGGCCAAGGCGGCGCGCTGGGGCCGGAAGCTGCCGAAGGGCCAGGGGCTGGGCCTTGCCGTCTGGAGTTCGTTCCAGAGCGTCTGCGCCCAGGTCGTCCAGGTGCGGATCGCGAACGACCAGGTGCGGGTGGAGCAGGTCTGGTGCGCCTTCGACTGCGGGACCGCCGTGAATCCTGACGGGGTGCGGGCTCAGGGCGAAAGCTCGATCATCCTGGCGCTGAGCTCGGCCGCAACGGGCGAGATCAACCTCGAGCGCGGCCGGGTGGTCGAGAGCAACTTCCACGACTACCCGCACCTGACCCTGGCCCAGACGCCCAGGATCGCCATCGACCTGCTGGAGTCGCCTGAGGCCCCGCCGGGGGGCGCGGGCGAGCCGATGACGCCGCCGCTGATGCCCGCCCTGGGCAATGCGATCTTCGCCGCCACCGGCCAACGACTCCGGACTTTGCCGCTGACTAAAGCGGGGCTGACGCTGGTCTGAGGCGCCTCATCGAGCCTGTCCCGGCGTCAGGGAAAGGCCGTGCTAGGGCATGGCCAACCTATTCCGGAGGCATTCCATGAAGCTCGACAGTTCCGTTTCCGCGATCATCACCGGCGGCGCGTCCGGCCTGGGCGCGGCGACCGCCAAGCACCTGCGCAGCCTGGGCGTGAAGGTCGCCCTGTTCGACAAGAACCCCGAGACCGGCGAGGCCATGGCCAAGGAGATCGGCGCCGTCTTCTGCGAGGTCGACGTTATGGATGAGGCGTCGGTGGACGCGGCCTTCGCCAAGGCCCGCGCGGCCAACGGCCAGGAGCGCATCCTGGTGAATTGCGCCGGCGGCGGCCGCGGCGGCAAGACCATCGCCCGCGACAAGCAGACCGGCGAGATCATCCCGTTCAAGGCGTCCGACTTCGAATGGGTGCTGGGTCTCAACACCGTCGGCACCTTCCGTTGCGTGGTGAAGAGCGCAGCCGGCATGGCGACGCTGGAGCCCGACGAGACGGGCGAACGCGGCGCGATCGTCAACACCGGCTCGGTGGCGGCCGAGGAAGGCCAGATCGGCCAGGTGGCCTATGCGGCGGCCAAGGCGGCGATCAAGGGCATGACCATCGTCATCGCCCGCGACCTCTCCAGCGAAGGCATCCGCATCAACACCATCCTGCCGGGCATCATGGACACCCCCATGCTGGGCGGCCTGAAGACCCGCGCGCCGCAGGTCTATCAGGGCCTCGCCGCCTCGGTGCCGTTCCCCAAGCGTCTCGGCGCGGCCGAGGAGTACGCGGACCTGGCCGTCACCATGCTGCGCAACGGCTACATCAACGGCGAGACCGTCCGCCTGGACGGCGCCATCCGGATGGCCCCGCGCTAAGCGGCCATCGAGGGCGGGGCCGCCGAGGTCCCGCCCCATTCAATTTCAGACGAGGACACGCCGATGAAGGTCGCCGCCGTGAAGGCCCCGGGCGGGCTGGACAAGATCGTGATCGAGGACCGGCCGCAGCCGGAAGCCGGACCCGGCCAGCTTCTGGTGCGGGTGCGCGCCAGCTCGCTGAACTTCCATGACTTCGCCGTGGTGTCGGGGATGCTGAACCCCGCCGACGGGCGCATCCCGATGTCGGACGGCGCGGGCGACGTGGTGGCGGTCGGCGCGGGCGTCACCGGCTTCAAGGTCGGCGACCAGGTGCTGGGCACCTTCTTCCCGAACTGGCCGACGGGCGGCCCCAGCCTGGAACGCCTGATCGGCGTGCCCGGCGACCATGTGGACGGCTATGCGGCCGAGTACGTGGCGATGCCGGCCAGCGCCTTCACCCGGATACCCAGGGGCTATTCCTACGCCGAGGCCGCCACCCTGCCCTGCGCCGCGCTGACCGCCTGGCGGGCGCTGATGGTCGAGGCCCGGATCAAGCCGGGCGACGTGGTGCTGACGCAAGGCACCGGCGGGGTGTCCATCTTCGCCCTGCAACTCGCCAAGGCGGCGGGCGCTACGGTGATCTCGACCTCGTCCTCCGACGAGAAGCTGCAGCGACTGAAGGCGCTCGGGGCCGATCACCTGATCAACTACAAGGACCAGCCCGACTGGGGCGCGGCCGCGACGGCCCTCACCGGCGGCCGGGGCGTAGACGTGGTCGTCGAGATCGGCGGCGCCGGCACCATGAACC
>JBKOYY010000056.1:0-6101 GCA_046725615.1 Pseudomonadota bacterium | reverse complement strand
CGGGGTTGTGCGCTTAACAATCCGGCTGCTTAAGGCCCCCCCCCCCCCCCCCCGGTTCCTACAGCTCCGAGGGTACAGCCGGACTTTCACACGTAAAGCGGGAAACCCCGAGCTCGATGGGGGCGGTGTGGTCACAACGTGCGCTTGGAGCCGATCTCGCTATACCCCAGCAGGCTTGACGCTGAGAACAAAAGGCGAATAAGAACATTTACGGAACGCGCCAACAGCTTGTCCACAGGCGCCCCACAGAAGGATGCGGTAGATGGTTCGTCTGGCCCGGGAATCGCTGGCGTTTGCGTCGGTGGCGAGCTTTGTCTGGATGGTCTGCTCGGTGGCCGGCCTGGTGAGCTGACCGCCATGCGAATGGGGGAGGTGGTCTTGGCGGGGGATGCGGCGACGGGTTTCGTCCACCTGCGGGTCCGCTCGGCCTATTCGTTGCTGGAAGGCGCCATCAAGGCCGACAAGATCGGCGCCCTGGCCAAGGCGGACGGGATGCCCGCCGTGGCGTTGGCTGACCGGGCCAACCTGTTCGGCGCTCTTGAGTTTTCGGTCGCCACCAAGGGCGAGGGCGTCCAGCCGATCATCGGTTGCGCCCTGCCGGTCAGCGGCATTGGCGAAAGGCCGCCCGAGCGGTGGGCCAAGACGCCGACGGTGATGCTGCTGGCGCAGAGCGAGCAGGGCTACCTCAACCTCTGCGACCTGTCGTCCTTCGCCTACCTCGACATCGAGGCCAGCGACGAGCCGCATGTCCCCTGGGAGAAGGTCTGCCAGTTCTCCGAAGGGCTGATCCTGCTTTCGGGCGGACCGGACGGTCCCGTCGACCATCTGTTCGCCGCGGGCAAGGTCAAGGAAGGACGGGCCGCACTCGCCGAGATGAAGCGGGTGTTCGGCGACCGGTTCTACGTCGAGCTGCAGCGGCATGGCGCGCCGGCCGAGGCCGCGGCCGAGGGCGAGCTGGTGGCCTTCGCCTACGACGAGGACGTCCCGCTCGTCGCCACCAACGACGTCTACTTCAAGAATTCCGGCGCCTATGCGGCCCACGACGTGCTGCTGTGCATCTCTGACGGCAGCTTCGTCGGGCAGGACGAGCGCCGCCGGGTGACGCCTGAGCACGGCTTCAAATCGGCCGCCGAGATGCGGGCGCTGTTCGCTGATCTGCCTGAGGCCTGCGACAACACGCTGGATATCGCCCGACGCTGCGCCTTCATGGTCAGCAAGCGTGACCCGCTGCTGCCGCGGTTCACGGCCGGCGAGCGGTCGGAGGCCGAGGAGCTCGCGCAGCAGGCGCGGGACGGCCTCAAGGCGCGGATGGCCGCCGGTCGCGCCAACGTTTTCCCGCCGGAGGACTACGAAGCCCGCCTGGAGCGCGAGATCCAGGTGATCACCCAGATGGGGTTCCCGGGCTACTTCCTCATCGTGTCGGACTTCATCAAGTGGGCGAAGGCGCGAGGGATTCCCGTGGGGCCGGGGCGCGGTTCGGGCGCCGGCTCGCTGGTGGCCTATTCGCTGACCATCACCGACCTCGACCCCCTGCAATACGGCCTGCTGTTCGAGCGCTTCCTGAATCCCGAGCGGGTCTCGATGCCCGACTTCGACATCGACTTCTGCCAGGAGCGGCGCGAGGAGGTCATCTCCTACGTCCAGCAACGCTATGGGCGGGATAAGGTCGCCCAGATCATCACCTTCGGCACCCTGCAGGCGCGGGCCGTGCTGCGCGACGTCGGCCGGGTCATGCAGCTTCCGCTCGGCCAGGTGGACCGTCTCGCCAAGATGGTGCCCGCCAACCCCGCCAATCCCGTGACCCTGGCCCAAGCCCTCGATATCGAGCCGAGGCTGAAGGAAGAGGCCCGGCGGGACGAGGCGGTGGCCCGGCTGCTGGACGTGTCGCTGCAACTCGAGGGCCTTTATCGCAACGCCTCGACCCACGCCGCCGGCGTGGTGATCGGCGACCGGCCGCTGACCAAACTGACTCCCCTTTACCGCGACCCACGCTCTGAGCTGCCGGCCACCCAGTTCAACATGAAGTGGGTCGAGAGCGCGGGCCTGGTGAAGTTCGACTTCCTGGGGCTGAAGACGCTGACGGTGATCGACCGGGCGGTGAAGTACCTGGAGAAGCGGGGGGTCAGCGTCGATATGGGCGCCCTGCCGCTCGATGACGGGCCGACCTACGAGCTGATGAGCAACGCCCAGACGATCGGGGTCTTCCAGCTCGAAGGGCAGGGGATGCGCGACACCCTGCGCCAGCTGCGGCCCGGCTCGATCGAGGACGTCACCGCCATCGTGTCGCTCTACCGGCCGGGGCCGATGGACAACATCCCGGCCTTCGTGGACTGCAAGTTCGGCCGCAAGCCGATCGACTACCTGCACCCCACGCTCGAGGGAGTGCTCAAGGAGACCTACGGCATCATCGTATACCAGGAGCAGGTGATGCAGATCGCCCAGATCCTGGCGGGCTACAGCCTGGGCGAAGCCGACCTTCTGCGCCGCGCCATGGGCAAGAAGAAGAAGGAGGAGATGGACCTCCAGCGCGCGCGCTTCGTCTCGGGCGCCGAGGCCAAGGGCGTGCCGGGCGCCCAGGCGGGCTCGATCTTCGATCTCGTGGACAAGTTCGCGGGCTACGGCTTCAACAAGTCGCACGCCGCCGCCTACGCCGTGGTCAGCTACCAGACCGCCTGGCTGAAGGCGAACACGCCGGTCGAATTCTTCGCCGCCTCGATGAGCCTGGATATCGCCAACACCGACAAGCTGTCGGTGTTCTACCAGGACGCCAAGCGCTTCGGCGTGAAGATCCGACCACCCTGCGTGAACCGCTCAAGCGCCGACTTCGAGGTGGAGAACGGCGAGGTCCTGTACGCCCTGGGCGCGATCCGCAATGTCGGCCTGCAGGCGATGGAGCACGTGGCGCAGGTGCGCCGCGAGGGCGGCCCGTTCCGCGACATCTTCGATTTTGTCGAGCGGGTGGATCCCAAGCAGGTCAACAAGCGCACGTTCGAAACCCTGGCGCGGGCCGGCGCCTTCGATTCCATCCATCCGAACCGGGCCGAGCTGATCGCCTCGGCCGACGCCCTGGTGGGTCACGGCCAGGCGCTGGCCGCCGACCGCGCCGAGGGCAAGGTCAGCCTGTTCGGCGACGACCTGTCGGGCGGGCATCGCCCCCGGCTGACCCGGGCCGAGCCCTGGACGCCGACCGAGCGGCTGGACGAGGAGCTGGCGGCGGTGGGTTTTTACCTGTCCGGCCACCCGCTGGACGACATGGTCGAGGCGCTGCGGCGCAAGCGGACCGATCTCCTCACCGACGCCACGGCCAAGGCCATCGCCGGCGCCGAAGCGCTGCGGATGGCCGGGGTCATCCGCCGCAAGCAGGAGCGGCCGTCGCGGTCCGGCGAGAAGTTCGCCTTCGTCACCTTCTCGGACCCGACGGGCGAGTACGAGGTGCTGTTCCCGCCGGAGTCGCTGCGCAAGTGCCGCGACCTGTTGGAGCCGGGACGGGCGGTGTCGCTGAAGGTGCGGGCCAAGGCCAGCGACGGCGAGGTGCGGTTCTTCGGCGACGACGTTGAGCCGGTCGAGAAGGCCATCGAGAACGTGGTCGCTGGCCTGCGGGTGCATGTGGCCCCGCGCAGCGCGGAGATCGATGCGTTGAAGCGCCGGCTGGAGGGCGTCGCCAATTCCCGCGGCGGCGAGGTGATCCTCGTCGCGGGCCTGGATGGCGGCCGGGAGGTGGAGCTGAAACTGCCCGGGCGCTTCACCCTGGACGGTGCAGTTCGGGGGGCGCTGAAGACCGCGCCCGGCGTGGTGTTCGTCGAGGATCTCTAGACCCAGGCCTGAGAGGTCCGGAAGCCGCCACCATAGCGCGACCGGCGCCTTGCCGGGCGTCAGACAGGCGCCTAGTTGCGTCGTCTC
Organism: Pseudomonadota bacterium; assembly: GCA_046725615.1. Taxonomy (GTDB): domain Bacteria; phylum Pseudomonadota; class Alphaproteobacteria; order Caulobacterales; family Caulobacteraceae; genus Phenylobacterium. The sequence continues at coordinate 2,201 of JBKOYY010000056.1, read as the reverse complement.
CCGGCGCCTCGGCGCGAACCTGGACGACATCATGCACAAGCTTGCAGGCCGCCTCGCCGTCGCCCTCGGCATGCTCGCCGCGACCCCAGTCCTGGCGGAGACGCCGGACGGTGCGTCCGCGAGCCCTGAGCCGCCGCCCGTCGAGCAGGCGATGGAGGACGCCTGGTGGACCGGCCCGATGCTGGCGGCCGGCGCCGGCACGCTGCCGAAGGGACGCTGGCTGGTGGAGCCCTACCTGTTCGACGTGAAGAGCAAGGGGGCGGACACCTTCGGCTCCCTGACCTATGTCCTGTACGGCCTGACCGACCGCGTCACGGTGGGCGTGATCCCGACCTTCTACCATGCCCGGGTCGACGGGGCGCCCGACAGCTCGGGTGTCGGGCTGGGCGACCTGCAGGTGCAGGCCCAGTACGGCCTGACGAAATTCCGGAAAGGCAGCTGGGTCCCCACCAGTTCGATCGTCGTGCAGCAGACGCTGCCGACCGGGAAATACGACCGCCTGGACGGCCGCGCCGCCGACGGGTTCGGCTCGGGCGCCTATGCGACGACGCTGGGCTACTACACCCAGACCTACTGGTGGGCGCCGAACGGTCGGATCGCCCGGTTCCGGCTCAACTCGACGGCGACGCTTTCCCGTGCGACCGACGTGACGGGTGGGAGCGTCTACGGCACGCCGCCAGGCTTTCGCGGGCGCGCCAAGCCGGGTGCTTCGTGGGTGGTGAACGGGGCGGTCGAATACAGCGTCAGCCGGAACTGGGTGCTGGCGCTGGACCTGCTCTATCGGCACGACGAACCGACCAAGGTCGGCGGCGTAGGGCCCTCAGGCGAGCTGATCCGCCATGACACGGGCGTCCACGACAGTTTCGCAGTCGCGCCGGCGGTTGAGTACAATTTCTCGCCGACCGTGGGCGTGCTGTTGGGGCTTCGTGTGATCCCCCCCGCGGGCGGACGGAGAAGCACCGTGACACCAGCGGTGGCCCTGAACTACGTCTACTGAGCCGACGGGCTTCGGCGGCTTGATTTTCCGGCGTATTCCAACTACATGCGCCGCTCCAATCCACACGCGGGTGTGCGGGCCGTGGTCGGGGAGACATCCCGACTTGTCCGTTCCGGTCCTCTTCGGAGGGTTGCCCGCGGCGGTCCAACCGGAAGAAAGACGAGATACAGACGATGGCTCTGCCTGAATTCTCCATGCGCCAGCTGCTCGAAGCCGGCGCCCACTTCGGCCACCAGACGCACCGCTGGAACCCGAAGATGGACAAGTACATCTTCGGCTCGCGCTCCAACATCCACATCATCGACCTGTCGCAGTCGATTCCGCTGCTCCACCAGGCCCTGGTGAAGGTGCGCGAAGTCGCCGCCGGCGGTGGCCGCATCCTGTTCGTCGGCACCAAGCGCCAGGCTTCTGATCCGATCGCGACGGCCGCCAAGCGCTGCGCCCAGTACTACGTCAACCACCGCTGGCTGGGCGGCACGCTCACCAACTGGCGCACCGTGTCGGGCTCGATCGCCCGCCTGCGCGAGCTGGACGCCGTGGTGTCGGGCGAGGGCCAGGGCCGCTCCAAGAAGGAGCTGCTGACCCTGACCCGCGAGCGCGACAAGCTGGAGCTGAGCCTGGGCGGCATCAAGGACATGGGCGGCATTCCCGACCTGATGTTCGTGATCGACACCAACAAGGAAGCGATCGCGATCCAGGAGGCCCGGAAGCTGAACATCCCGGTGATCGCCATCCTCGACACCAACTGCAACCCGGACGGCATCACCTATCCGATCCCGGGCAACGACGACGCCGCGCGCGCCATCCAGCTCTACTGCGACCTGATGGCCGATGCGATCCTCGACGGCCTGGCGGCCGGCCAGGTGGCCGCGGGCGTCGATCTGGGCGCCTCTGAAGCTCCGGTGGAGCCGACGCTGGCTCGTGAACTGGATACCCCCGCCGCGGACGCCTCGACGGCTGAAGCTGCGGACGCGGCGAGCGAGCAGTAATCCGGCCAGGCGCCTCGGCGCCGGGCTGACATCAAACCGTGACGGCAGGCCTTCACGAGAGGGTCTGCCGTGATTCACAGAGCTTGAAGGAGCTGACCATGGCGGAAATCACCGCTGCGCTGGTCAAGGACCTGCGCGAAAAATCCGGCGCCGGCATGATGGACTGCAAGAAGGCCCTGACGGAGAACGGCGGCGACGTCGAAGCTTCCATGGAC
>JBKOYY010000115.1:0-7680 GCA_046725615.1 Pseudomonadota bacterium | reverse complement strand
GCGGGGGCTTCTTCGGTGCTGCGGCGGCCTGCTTCTTCGGCTCCGCGGCCGTCGGGTCGGCCTGCGCGGTCTTCGCGGGCTGGTCGACCGCGGCGGCCTTGGCGGCGGCCGCCTTCGCGTCGGTGAACCGGCGGGCGAGCTTCTCGGTCAGGTCCTTGGCCTGGGCCGGCTGCATCTGCGCCACGATGGCCGCCAGCGCGCGTTCCTTCATCTTGGCGGCGATCGGCACGCGGACGCTGTCGTCAAGCGCCGCGAGGCGGGGCGCCGCGTCCTTGGCCTTCATGCCTTCGAACACTTTCACCAGGCGGTCGATCTCGCCCTGCTCCTTGGCGTCGGCCTGGTTCAGCAGCCCCTGCACCTCGCCCTTAAGGCCGTTCAGCGACTTGATCTTGGCGTCCAGCTTGGCTTCGGCGGCGGCCAGCAGCGCGAGCTGGGTATTGAGGTCGCTTTCGCGCGCATCGAGCTGGCCGCGGCGGGCGCCCAGGCTCTGCAGAACCTGAAGCTCGGCCGGCGAGAGGCCCGCCTGCTTGGCGAGTTCGGCGGCGGTGGGGGCGCAGACGGCCTTCGGCGCAATCGAAGCGGCGGGGAGCGCGGCGGAGGCCGCGTCCGGCGCGCCCTCCACGGCGGGAGCCTCGCCCTTGCCGGCGCCGGCGCTCTTGTCACCCTTGGCGGCGGCCTTCAGCTCGGCCTTCGGGTCGGCGCCCTTGGCCGCCTCCTCGGCGAAGGCCCGCGCGCCCGACACCAGCGACGGCAGGTCGCGCGCGCCCGACAAGGCGTTCACCGCCAGGACGCCGCCGATGGCGACGCCGACGAGCGGAAGGATGCGGGGGACGGACTTCAACGGCGCGCTCCGGCAAGGCGGTCAAGGGACAGAGGCGCGTCCTCGAACAGGTCATCGTCAGGGGTGGAGGCGATGCGGCGGCCGGGGAGCGGCGCGCGGCCGACCAGGGGCTCGCGCTCCCTGAAGACATCCTGGGCGCGGGCTTCGGGAGCGGGCGCTTCGCGCTCGGCCTGCAGACGGCTGCGGGCCATGGCCAGCAGGGCGCCAAGGCGGTCCTCGGTCGTGGTCTCGCGCGGCGCCGGCGCGACCGGCGGGATGCCGCGGGCGGTCGGACGCTCGGGCGCGACGGCGCGGGGCAGCTCGGGGGCGGCGGCGACCAGCTTCTCCAGCTTTGAGGCCAGGGCGCGGCCCTTCTCGATACGGTCCGACAGGAGGTCGACGGCCTCGTCGGTGGCGGCCCGCAGGTCGGCCAGCCCCTGTTCGGCGCGGACTGCGGCAAGGTTCAGCTCACGCACCGCGGCCTCGAATCCCTCGTGGCTGTCGCGCAGCGCCTTGAGGCGTCGATTGAGGCGGACGCCCACCGCCATGGCCGCGACGAGCAGTCCGGCGAGCAGCAGGTTCATGCCGATGGCGATCAGGCTCATGGCGTCACATCCTCTGAACGGCGCGCCGCGCGTGGGGCGAAAGCGGAGCTTCCACCCGGACGGCGATGTGAGTGTTGCGGCGGCCCATCCGGCCGCGCGTGAGGGGGATCTGGCCGGCGCGAAGCTCGATCAGGCTGTCAGGGCCGGCGTTCAGCATCAGGGTGTCCCCGACCTTGAGCTCCAGCACCTTCTTCAGGCTGACCTGCTGCTCGTCGAGGACCGCGCGCACGTCGACGTGGGTGGTCCAGAGCTCGGTGGCCAGGTGGCCTTCCCAGATGTTGTCCCGGCCGAACTTCTCGCCCATGAACTGCTGCAGCAGCATCTTCCGGATGGGTTCGAGCGTGGCGTAGGGCAGCAGCAGCTCGATGCGGCCGCCGCGGTCTTCCATGTCGATCCGCAGCTTCACCAGGATGGCGGCGTTGGCCGGCCGGGCAATGGCGGCGAAGCGGGGGTTGGTCTCCAGGCGGTCGAGCGTGAAGCTCACCGGCGTCAGCGGCTCGAACGCCTCCTTGGCGTCGGCGAGGACCACCTCGACCATCCGCTGAACCAGCACCCGCTCGATCGTGGTGTAGGGCCGACCTTCGATCCGCATGGCCGCGGTGCCGCGGCGCCCGCCAAGCAGCACGTCGACGATCGAGTAGATCAGGTTCGAGTCGACGGTCAGCAGGCCGTAATTGTTCAGTTCCTCGGCCCTGAACACCGACAGGATCGCCGGCAGCGGGATCGAGTTCAGGTAGTCGCCGAAGCGGATCGAGCTGATGTTGTCGAGGCTGACCTCGACGTTGTCGGAGGTGAAATTCCGCAGGGAGGTGGTCATCAACCGCACGAGGCGGTCGAAGACGATCTCCAGCATCGGCAGCCGCTCGTAGCTGACCAGCGCCGAGTTGATGATCGCGCGGATGCCGGTGCGCTCGGCGATCTCGTCGTCGGAGAGGTCGAAGCCCAGCAGGCTGTCGATCTCGTCCTGGTTCAGGATCCGCTCGGCCGAATTGGCTTCGGCCGCGGCCGCGGCCGCCCAGGCGTCCGGGGAGTCCGGATCCGGAAGATTGGTGTCGGCGGAGAAGTCGGTGTCTTCGGCCATGGCGTTTCAGGCGATGCAACAGCGCGGGCGCTAGTTGATCAGCATCTCCTCGATCAGCACGGCGTTCGCCTTGGAGGGCGCGATCACCAGGTTGACGCGACGCAGGATCTCCATGCGGAGCTGGTAGCTGCCCTGGCTGCCGGCCAGGTCTTCAGGGCGCAGCTCACGCAGGAAGGTCTGGAACATGTCCTGCAGCCGCGGCATGGCGGGGTCGAGAACCTCCACCGCGCTCTCGTCGGGCAGTTCCAGGGTCAGCTTCAGCTTCAGGAAGGTCGGACGGCCGTCGGCGGTCTGCATGTTCACCACCACGTCCGGCAGGGTGTAGAAGACCACGCCGTCGGGTCCCTCGCGGACCACCGCGGCGCCCTTCTCCCCTTCCTTGCCCTTCTCTTCCTTCTTCTTGTCCTTCTTCTTCTCTTTCTTCTTGTCCCCGCCCTTCTCGGCGTGGGCTTCGTCGGGCTTGGGCTTGAGGAACATGAACGCGGCCGTGCCGCCACCGCCGAGCACCAGCAACGCCGCGACGCCGGCGATGATCAGCATCTTGAGCGGCAGCTTCTTCTTGCCGGGGGCCTCGCCCTCCGCGCCTTCGGCGCCCTCGGGCGCTTCGCCCTCGGCCTCCTTCGGCTTCTTGTCCTTCTTCGCCACGCGCGCGTTCCCTGGAATTCCAGTCAGGCCAGGAATGGCGGTCTTTGGTTAAGAAGCGGTTTTTAACGATTCCTAACGGGCTCGATTCCTGCCCGGCATTTTTCGCCGCTGAGCGCGCGTTAACTTTCTTAGCCGCTGAATTCTCAGTACTTTTAAGTTGGCCCGAAGCTTGCACCCGAGAGGCGCAGAACGTCGCACTTCACGGGCTCCCCGTTAATGGACAACGCAATCTACGTCGGCCTGTCGCGCCAGATGGTCCTCCGCAAGGAAATGGACATCATCGCGAACAACATCGCGAACATGGACACCACCGGCTTCAAGGTGGAGTCGATGATCCAAAAGACCGACCCGGCGGAACCTGCCTACACCTTCGGCGGCCCTCGGCCGGTGAAGTTCGTCTCGCCCGACGGCGTGGCGCGGGACTTCGGCCAGGGCTCGTTGGTGAAGACCGACGGCCAGCTCGACATGGCCATCGAGGGCAAGGGCTTCTTCCAGGTCCGCACGCCGGACGGCGCGCGCTTCACTCGTGACGGCCGCTTCACCACCGACACCACCGGCCGCCTCGTCACCCAGGCAGGTCACCCGGTGCTCGACGAGGGCGGCGGCGAGATCCAGATCGACGGCGAGAAAGGCCAGGTCTCGGTCGGCGCCGACGGCACGCTCAGCCAGGGTAACGAGCGGATCGGCAAAGTCGGCATGTACGCCTTCGCCAACGCCGGCGTCCTCGAGAAGGCCGGCGACAACCTCTACCGCAACGGATCCAACCAGCAGGCCGAGGTCGCCACCGACGCCCGCCTGCGCCAGGGCTATCTGGAAAGCTCCAACGTGAAGCCCGTCCTCGAGATCACCCGCATGGTCGAGGTGTCCCGGGCCTACGAACGCACCGCCAAGATGATCGACTCCGAAGCTGACCTGTCGCGCCGCTCCGTCGAGCGCCTGGGCAAGCTTCAGTAAGAGGATAACGACCGATGCAAGCGCTCCGCACCGCGGCCACCGGCATGGCCGCCCAGCAGATGAACGTCGAGGTCATCTCGAACAACATCGCCAACATGAACACGGTCGCGTTCAAGAAGCAGCGCGCCGAGTTCCAGGACCTGCTCTACCAGACCTTCGAGGCGGCCGGCACGCAGTCGTCGGACCAGGGGACGATTGTGCCGACCGGCGTTCAGGTCGGCGCCGGCGTGAAGGCCGGGGCGGTCTATCGGGTCCAGACGCAAGGCTCGCTCACCCGCACCGACAATCCGTACGACCTCGCCATCGACGGTCGCGGCTACTTCAAGGTGCTGATGCCCTCGGGGGAGACCGCCTACACCCGCGCCGGCAACTTCGCGATCAACGACCAGGGCCAGATGGTCACCCAGGACGGGTACCCGATGGACCCGGCCATCACCATCCCCGGCGACGCGGTCCAGGTGACGATCTCCAAGACCGGCCAGGTGCAGGCGCTGCAGGCGGGCCAGACCATCCCCAGCACGGTGGGCGTGATCGAACTGGCGACCTTCGTCAACGAGGGCGGCCTGCAGGCGCTGGGCGACAACCTCTACAAGGAGACCGCCGCATCGGGCGCGCCGACCGCCGGCACCCCGGGCTCCACCGGGATCGGCACCCTGGTCCAGAACTACACCGAAGCCTCGAACGTAGACGCGGTGGCCGAGATCACCGCCCTGATCGTCGCCCAGCGGGCGTACGAGATGAACTCCAAGGTGATCTCCACGGCCGACAACATGCTGGCCACCGCCAACCAGGTAAAGGCATAAGATCTTGAAAGCGTTTGCCTTTCTCGCTTCCCTGGCGGTCGCGACACCGGCCATCGCCGGGACCCCGGTGGTCCTGAAGGCCCAGACGGTGGACGCCGACGGCGTCGTCACCCTGGGCGACCTGTTCGACGGCGCGGGCGCCGCGGGCTCGGTCCCGGTGGCCAGCCGCGCAGGCGCCTCGGTGATGCTGAACGCGGGCGCGGTGCAGATGGCGGCCCGTCGCGCGGGCCTGGACTGGGCCAACGCCCAGGGTCTGCGGACCATCGTCGTCTCGGGCGGCGCGACGTCGTCAGCCCTCGCCGGGCGCGGCAATGTGGACGTGCTGACCTGGGCGCGCAGCATCACGGCGGGCGAGCTGATCCAGCCTCAGGACCTGGTGTGGGCCAAGGCCGCCCTCGCCCCGGCGGACGCCCCGACCGACCCGGACGCCCTGGTGGGCCTGGCCGCCAAGCGAGCCCTGCGCGCCGGCGCCCCGGTGGCCGGCCGCGACGTGGCCGCTCCTCAGGTCGTCAAGGCCAACGAGATCGTAACCATCACCTACGACAACGAAGGCGTCTCGCTGTCGCTCCAGGGCAAGGCGCTCTCGGGCGGCGGAGTTGGCGAGACCATCAACGTGCAGAACGTCACGTCGAAGAAGACCGTGCAGGCCGTGGTCACCGGACCCGGCCAGGCCGCGGTCGGACCCGCGGCGGAACAGCTGAAGCTGACCCGCTCCACCCGTTACGCGCTCCGTTGAAGGAAGCCTCGCCCATGCGCCTGCGCCTCGTCGCCCTCGCCGCCCTGCTGAGCCCGCTCGCCGCCTGCTCCACCGTCAACGAGGCGGTCCGCGGCCCCGAGCTCGCGCCCGTCGGCTATCCCGCAGCACTCGTGCCGCGCGAACAGAACGTGCTGCCGCTGGCCTCGGCGCGCGAGCCGCTGCCGCAGGCCGCCAGCGCCAACTCGCTCTGGCGCACGGGCGCGCGCGCGTTCTTCAACGACCAACGCGCCAGCCGCATCGGCGACATCCTGACGGTGCAGATCGACATCGACGACAGCGCCAAGACCACCAACGCCACCACGGCCACGCGCACGTCGGGCGTGACCGCCGGCGTGCCGCACCTGCTGGGCCTGGAGAGCAGCCTCGGGAAAATCCTGCCGGGCGGCTTCGACCCGGCCAACGCGATCGAGACGAACTCATCGACCAACAACGCCGGCTCAGGCCAGGTGAACCGGTCGGAAAAGATCAGCCTGACCATCGCCGCGGTGGTCACCGGCATCCTGCCCAACGGCAACATGGTGATCCAGGGCACCCAGGAGGTGCGGACCAACGCCGAGCTGCGCCAGCTCACCGTGGCCGGCATCGTGCGCCCCGAGGACATCTCCTCGGCCAACACCATCCGCCACACCCAGATCGCCGAGGCGCGGATCAACTACGGCGGCCGCGGCGATATCAGCCGGGTCCAGAAGACGCCCGCCGGGCAGAGCCTGATCGAGCGCTTCTCTCCGTTCTGAGGATCAGGCCGGGCGGGCCTGGCGGCGGAGGCTGCCGCCCGCCAGGCCGAAGCCCAGGATCATCAACGCCCAGGCGCCCGGCTCGGGCACGGCGCCGGGTATGACGGTCCCACCGGGTTCGGCCGGGAGCGCCTCGAAGGCGATGTTGTCGAGTCCCGCGCCCAGGTAGCTGGACGATAGGGCGGTGCTGGCCAGGAAAGTCAGCCGGGTCGCCGTGCCGGTGGCCACGAAGTCGTAGGTGAAGCGCTGCCAGTCGGAGCCGGCGCTGGTCAGACCAAGGGTGTTGGTGAAGCTGCCCGCCAGGACGTCATCGACCCGCAGGTCGATGGTTACGTCGCCATAGCTGCCCTGCCCGCGCACGAAGAACGCGCCGACGTCGAAGCCGACGCGGTAGGTCGTGCCGGCCACGGTCTCGATCGCGTCCGACTTCACGCCCTTGCCGCGGCCGACGACGCCCGTCAGCTCCAGGAAGTGCGCCCCCTCCGACGCCACCACGCCGAAGCCCCCGAACGCCGCGGTGTTGGTATAGGCGATCTCGGTGTCGCCGCCCGGCAGGGAGTCCACCACGGTCCAGCCCGGCAGGAAGGTGCTGCCGGCATTCAGGTAAACCACATTGGACGTGCCGGGCTGCTCGAACCCGCCGTTGACGAGCGCGGCCGCCGAAGCCGAGCCCGCCATGGCCATCGCCAGCACGGCGACGGACGCAAGAATTTTCATACTGTTGGTCCCCAGAGAAATCCCCCCGGCGACTCCGCGACGCCGGTCGCCTCCATGGAGGCGATAGAAAGCTAGACCGTGGGCCCGGGCGCGGCCTCACCCCATTGGGGGTCCCGATCCATGGGGACTCGCTGGCGGAGCCGCCCCGACGTCGCCTTCATTCCGCCGGCTTCGAACCGCCTGCTCGCGCCCAGGCTTCAGCGGCGGGGGATACGCGGGATGCGTGGGGGACAGCCGGCCGCCCGAAAGGCCTGGACCTGGGCAGGTGCGGTCTCGCTGGCCGGGCACCTCCTCGTCCTGGGCGTGGCGACGTGGCTGCTCGGTCGCAGCGCGCGGCCCGTCGAGGCGCCGGTCCTCAACGTCCAGCTCGTCACCCTGACACCCCGGCGCCTGCCCTTGGCGCCACGCGGCGAGGAGCCCTCGCCGGCTCGGGCGCCAAAGCGGCCGGCTCTCCATCGCCCGGTGGAGGCCCCGGCCGAGGTCGCGCCCCTGCCGCAGCCGCCCGCGGCGGCGTCGATCGATCCCGCCGAGGGGGTCGCGCGCGCCTTGAGCGGCCGGCTGGGC
>JBKOYY010000153.1:0-5700 GCA_046725615.1 Pseudomonadota bacterium | reverse complement strand
GTGCTGATGTGTCCCTTGGCCTCCCGGGCGATGGAAGACGACGCGGGCGCCCTGGAGGCCGCCGCCCTCAACGTCCACGGCGCCGGAGAGGCCCTGCGCCTCGGGATCAACGCCATCGTCCGCGACTGGCGTATCGACCCGGCCGTGGACAACCGCCCCTGCAAGGTCGCGCGGGTCTGGTCCGCCCAGGACATCCCGGCCCTGCTCGACGGCGAGCTGGTGCGCCTGAACCGCCTTGCGGAGGCGCGCTACGTGCCCAAGATTTGCCGCGTCCTGGCCCTGCCGAAGGAGGCGCGGTGAAGGTTCGGATCGCGCACCTCTCCGACATCCATTTCGGCGGCGAGAACGCGGCCGCGGTGGCCGCGGCGGGCGATCGCATCCGGGCCGGCGAGTTCGCGCTCACCGTCGTCTCCGGCGACCTCACCCGCTACGCCGAGGAGGCCGAGTTCCGCGCCGCCGTCGCCTGGCTGGAGAGCCTGCCCGAGCCGCGGCTGGTCACCCCCGGCAACCACGACGCCCCCTATCTGGCGCCGCTGGAACGCATCTTCGCGCCCTTCCGCCGCTACGAGCGCCACGTCGGGCCCGCCCCGGCCCAGGGCTGGCGCAAGGACGGGGTGGCGGTGCGCGGGATCAACACCGCCCGCGGCGCCCAGCCGCGCCTCAACTGGTCCAAGGGCCAGATCGCCGAGCGCCAGGCGCGCGAAGCCGCGGCCTGGTTCGAGCCGGGCGACGCGCTGCGCCTGGTGGTGGTGCACCACCCGCTGATCGAGATGATGGGCGGCCCCATGACGGCGCGCGTCTGGGGCGGGGAGCGGGCGGCGGCGGCGTTCGCCGAGGCCCGGGTCGACCTGGTGCTGTCGGGGCATATCCACGCCCCCTTCACCTGGCCGTATCCGCACCGCGACGGGCGGACCTATGCGGTGGGGTCAGGGACCCTGTCGGTGCGCGAACGAGGCGTCCCGCCCAGCTACAACGAGATCGAGGTCGAGGACGGCTGCATTCGCGTCACCGCCCTCGCCTGGACCGGCTCGCACTACGAGCCTTATCGGACCTGGGCGCTCGACCGGCGCCCAGGGTAGTCGTCTGGAACCTTAAAGCGGTCCCGGACCGACGCCGCGGCCGCGCACCAGGTGCAGGACCAGCGAGACGACGAACAGGACCAGGAAGACGAAGAACAGGATCTTGGCGATCCCCATCGCCGCGCCGGCCACCGAGGTGAAGCCAAGCACGCCGGCGATCAGGGCGACCACCAGAAAGGTCAGGGCCCAACCGAGCATGTCACAATCTCCGTACGCAGGCCCTGATCGGCCTGCGGCGAAGCAACGCTCGTGCGGCTCAGCTGTTCCGCTACTTGCCCGACTTGGTCGAGCTGCTGCCGGCCAGGAAGGCGCTGACCAGGGCGGTGACCAGGGCCGGATTGCGCACCAGAACCGCCACCGCCGCGGCCGTGGCCGCCGCCGCCGCGCCAAGGGCGATCAGCGGCTTTTCCTTGGCGAGGCCGATCAGCCGGTCGACCACCGCCTCGTCGGGCGGGGCGCCGGCGACGGGCTTCGGCGCGGCCTTGCGGGTCGCCAGCGCCGCCACCACCACGGCGAACAGCGCGAAGACGCCCATCACCACGGCCGCCGCGCCCGCCGGGCCCAGCCAGGCCTTGGCCAGCGCATAGACCGCGAACGAGGCGGCCACCACGCACACCACGGCGGCGGTGATGACGGCCGCGAAGGCGGCCGCCATGCTCAGGATCCGGCGGAGGTTCAACGCCGCGAGGCGAGCAGCAGGCCGATCAGCACGCCGACGCCCAGCGCCGCGCCGGTGGCGGCCAGCGGGCGGGCCCGGATCTGTTCGCTGGCGACGCGGCTGGCCTCGTCGATCTGCTCCGAGGCCACGTCGGCGTAGACCCGGCTCTGGGCGCGCACCTGTTCCAGGCCCTGCTGCACGGCCGCCTCGATGCGCTTCGCCGCGTCGGCGATGGCCATCTGGGCGTCGGCGACGATCTTGGCCGTCGTGTCGTTGGCCGCGGCGGTGGTGTCTTCGGGGGTCAGTTCGGAAGCCTTGGCGGGCATGTCGGATCTCCCATCGGTGCGCCTCCCGCGGCGGGAAGCTCGGCCGCTGCAACATAGGTCGTCCCCCCCGGCCCCGCCAAGGGGCGGCCCGAGGGGCGTGGGCCTTTTCCATCGCAAGCGTCTTCGCTTCGGCGCGTGGCCGTGCCTATCTTGCAGTGATGACTCGGAAACGAGCCCCAACGTCCGACGCCGACCACAGGCTGGAGCTCGTGCTCCAGGCCGCCGGCCTGGGGTCGTTCGAGTGGGACTTCGCCCGCGACGTCTTCGTCGTGTCCGAGCAGATGTCGGCCATGACCGGCATCCCGGCCGGCGAGCGGCCGGCGATGGGCGGGGCGGCCCTCGACGATTTCATCCACCCCGAGGACCTGCCGGCGTTCCGCGCCGCCCGCGAGGGCAACCGCGAGACCGAGAACCGCTTCGGCAGCGCCTTCCGCCACATCCACCCCGACGACGGCCGCATCGTCTGGGTCCGGGTCGCCGGCATCGTCGAGCGCGACGACCAGGGCCGCCCGATCACCCTGATGGGCATCGTCCAGGACGTGACCCAGCTCCACCAGGAGGAAGAGCAGCGGATCCAGGCCCTGGCCGAGCTGGACCACCGGGTGAAGAACGTCCTGGCCGCGGTCCAGAGCCTGGCCCAGCAGACCGCCCGCCGCACCTCCAGCCTCGACGCCTTCCTCCAGGCCTTCACCGGCCGCCTGAAGGCCATGGCCTCGGCCAACGAGCTGCTCACCGCCGCCCGATGGCGCGGCGCGGCCATCGACCACCTGGCCTCGGCCGAGCTGGGCGCCCTGGCCCCCGGCCAGACCAGCTGGGAAGGCCCCGAGCTGTTCCTGACCCCCCGCGCCGCCAACGCCCTGTCGCTGGCGCTGCACGAGCTGGCCACCAATGCGGTGAAGTTCGGCGCCCTCTCCACCGAGTCCGGCCACGTCCGCCTCACCTGGGCCTGCCGGACCGAGGGCGGCTTCGAGATGACCTGGACCGAGACCGGCGGCCCCACGGTCTCCCCGCCCCAGCGCCGCGGCTTCGGCTGCACCCTGCTGGAGCAGGTCACCGGCCGGGAACTGAACGGCGAGGCGCACGTCGACTACCGCCCCGGCGGCGTGGTCGCCCGCCTGGTCGCCGGCGCCGCCGCCGTGGCCGAGCGCCCCGAGGTGGTGCCCGAGGTCCCCGCCGCCCGCGTCACCGAGACCGTCGCCACCTCCCGCGGCCCGGCCAGCCTCAAGGGCGCCCGGGTGCTGATCGTCGAGGACGCCGTGCTGCTGGCGCTGGAGCTGGAGACCGGCCTTTCGGACGCCGGCGCCACCGTCGTCGGCCCGGCCTACGAGCTTGAGGAGGCCCTGGCCCTGCTGGACCAGCCGATCGACGCGGCGGTGCTCGACGCCAACCTCAACGGCCACTCCGTCACCCCCGTCGCCGAGGTGCTCTCCAAGCGCGGCGTGCCCTTCGTCTTCGCCACCGGCTACGGCGAGACCGGCGGCGCGCCGGGCGGCTTCGACGCCCCCGTGATCCGCAAGCCCTACGACGTCACCCAGGTCGCCGTCGCGGTCGCCGAGCTGCTCGCAAACCGCTGATATTATTCACCATATAGAGCGGCGCAGTGACGCGCGGCGAGATCGCGCTGAGACAAGGCGCCACCTGCGCAAAGCCCCCGCCGCCGCCTATCCCCATGCCCATGAAGGTTCGCGGCGTAACCCGCGGAGGCCGGACCGGCGGCCAAGGGAGATCGCCCGGATCAGGCGACCCGGACTTCTGCGGTCGGCCCGCGGCACAGGTCGCCGGCCGGCTGCTTCCTTTTTCGGCTGCCCCCCTAGATCACCCCCGCCGCCCGCAGCTCGGCCAGCTTCTCGGGCGAGCATCCCGCCCGCGCCGCCAGCACCTCGTCGGTGTGCTGGCCCAGGGTCGGCCCCGGCCAGCGCACCTTGCCGGGCGTCGCCGACAGCTTCGGGAAGGCGTTCTGCATCCGCACCGGGCCGAACACCGGGTGCTCCACCGAGACGATGGCGTCGCGGGCCTGGAACTGCGGGTCCTCCAGCATGTCCGGAGCGCGGTAGACCCGGCTCGCCGGCACGCCCTTGTCCTCCAGCAGCTTCAGCAGGTCGGTCAGCACGAAGCCGCTGGTCCACTCGGCGATGATCCCGTCCAGCTCGGCCTGGTTCTCGCCGCGGGCCGCGTGGCTGACGAACTTGGGATCGTCCTTCAGGTCCGGCCGGCCCATGGCCTCGGTCAGGCGGGCGTAGACGTTGTCGCCATTGCCGCCGATCAGGATCATCTCGCCGTTCTTGCAGGGGTAGGCGTTCGACGGCGCGATGCCCGGCAGGATCGAGCCCGACCGTTCGCGCACATAGCCGGTGAGGTCGTACTCGGTGACCAGGTTCTCCATCACCGCCAGCACGCTCTCGTAGAGGGCCGCGTCGATCACCTGGCCCTGTCCGGTGCGCTCGCGGTGGTGCAGGGCCATCAGGATGCCCATCACCGAGTGCATGGCCGCCAGGCTGTCGCCGATCGAGATGCCGGCCCGCGCCGGCGCCCGGTCGGGCTCGCCGGTCACATAGCGCAGGCCGCCCATGGCCTCGCCGATCAGGCCATAGCCGGCCCGCTGCGAATAGGGCCCCGTCTGGCCGAAGCCCGAGACCCGGGCCATGATCAGCCGCGGGTTGATCTTCGACAGCGCCTCATAGCCCAGGCCCCACTTCTCCATGGCGCCGGGGCGGAAGTTCTCGATCACCACGTCGGCGCCGGCGATCAGTTCCTTGGCCAGGGCCTGGCCCTCGGGCTTGCGCAGGTCCAGCCCCACCGACTTCTTGTTGCGCCCGATCACCGGCCACCAGGGCGACAGCCCCTTGGGCAGGCTGCGGCCCCACTGGCGCATCGGATCGCCCACCCTGGGGTCCTCGACCTTGATCACCTCGGCCCCGAAGTCGCCGAGGATCTGGCCGCAGAACGGGCCCGCGATCAGCGTCCCCAGCTCGATGACGACCAGGTCGGCCAGCGGGCCGGCGGCGGAGGCGGGTGCGGAGGCGTCGGTCATGGAACCGCATTACCCGGAGTGACGTAACGGAACGAAGCGGCGAGCTCGGCCGTGGCGGCTCACGCCGGGCAGGGATACTTGCCGGACACCAGGGTGCGCAGCGCGTCCTCCACCGACTGGCCGCGCCGCTCGGGCGGGATCGCCTTCATGTGGGCGATGATCTCCTGCGAGGTGATCTTGGCCTTGGCCGGCAGGCAGGTCCGCGGCTTGCGCCCGGCCCGCTCGGCCGCCGCCTGGTCCTGCCGCAGCGCGGCGGCCGAGCGGACGATCTCGTCCTTCAGGACGCCGAGGTCGCGCGAAAGCAAGGCCGCCGCCCTCATCTTCTGCAGGCCGTCGGCGCGGCTGACGAACTCCGCCACCGACATCGGCGCCGCCTGGGCCAGAGTCGGCAGTGCGATCAGCAGCGCGGCGGCCAGCAGGCGTCGTTTCATGGCTTCCCCCGTTCATCCAACGCGGGTCCCCCCCGCGCGCGACCCGCCGGATCGCCTTCAAACTTGGCGTATTTCAGGCCGGGCCGCGTCGGGGGCGACCTCGTCCAGCCCGCCGCGCAGAACGCTCGCCAGGGCCGCCGCCAGCGCCGCGGCGGCGCCGAGCGCGAGCCCCGCG
>JBKOYY010000091.1:0-45438 GCA_046725615.1 Pseudomonadota bacterium | reverse complement strand
GCGTGCAGGTGATCGTGCCCAGCACCTGGTCGGGCCCGGCGGTGGTGCGGGTCGGGCAGACCACGGTATCGCGCGCCGCCTCGAAGACGGCGAAGTCGAACCGGCGGTAGACCACGCCCGCCTGGAGCTGGATGTTTTCGGTCACGTCCCACTCGATGCGCGGGGACACGGTCCGGAACTTGTTGGTGGTGTTCGAGGGGCGGTCGCGCAGTTCGGAGAGCTGGAAGCTCGCCGGGTCGGTGACGCTGGTCCCGAAGGTCAGCAGCGGGTGGCGCGAGTCCGTGTAGTCGTAGCGGTACCCGTTCGCGTCGCGGTCGTCGAACATGAAGGTCGTCTCGACCGGGATGTCCGCGTCCGACTTCGAGAAGCCGGCCAGCACGCTGCCGCGCAGGTTCTCGGTGAACTCGTGCTTGGCGTCGATGCTGAACTGGTAGAACTCGGTCTCGGACTTGCGCAGGTAGTTCTCGGTCCGCACCCAGGCATTGTTGAACGTGCCGGCCACGAGATTCTTGGTGGCCGGATCGATCGTGTAGTTCGCGACGTCGATCGCCCGCTCGTTCGAGCGGAACAGCACCTCAGCCCACTGCTCGGTGCGGTCCTCGCGGAAGCGGGAATAGAGGCCGTCCACCGACACCTTGGTCCGCTCGGTCGGCGCCCACTGGACGCTGCCCGTCAGGCCGATCCGTTCGCGGTCGTGGCCGACGCGGCCGTAGCGCGGGATGCGGGGGTGGAAGGCGAGGGCGACCTCGTTGCACGCCGCCCCGGAGACGTAAGAGCCGCCCGTGCGCTGGGTGGTGAAGCAGTTGACGCCGTTCACCGAGTTGAAGCGCGCCTGTTGCCAGCGGACGGTGTTGTTGCCCAGCTCCAGCGTGTCGGTGCGGGTGTAGGCGGCCGACAGGGCGACGCCGAACACGCCGTCCGGCGAGCGGTAGGCCGCCAGGCCAGCGAGGCGCGGCCCCAGGTCCTTGCTGAGGTCGTTATACTGGCCCTGGACCGACCCCACGAAGGTCAGGCCGTCCTTGCCGGCCAGCGGATTGCCGGTGTTGAGGTCCACGACCGCGCCGAGCGAGCCTTCGTCCAGCGAGGCCTCGGCCGTCTTGTGCACCACCAGCGAGTTGAAGAGCTCGGAGGCGAACACGTTGAAGTCGAAGGCCCGGTCGCGGTTCGCGCTGGCGCCGTCGGTGGAAGTGGCGATGGCTTCCAGGCCGTTGACGCGCACCCGCGTGAACTGGCCCGAAAGGCCGCGCACGGTGATCGCCCGGCCTTCGCCGCCGTCCCGCTGGATCGAGATGCCGGGGATGCGTTGCAGCGACTCGGCGAGGTTCTGGTCGGGGAACTTGGCGATGTCCTCGGCGACGATCGCGTCCACCGAGGAGACGCTCTCGCGTTTCACGTTGATCGCCGCCTCGAGCGACTGGCGGAAGCCGGTGACGACGATCTCGTCCACCTCGGCGGGCTCGCTGGCGTTCGCCGCCTGGGCCGCGGCCTGTCCGGCGATAGACATGCCGATGGCCAGAATGGACGCGCCGCAGATCAGCCGGCGCAGGCGGAATTCGCCCGGTCGCACCATGAAATTTCCTCCCCTACCGCCGGTGTGTCCCGGCCAGTCGCCACCTGGGCGGCGTTGCCACCGGTGACAAATGAAATGACACCGGTGTCATCTAGACTAGCGCAATGCGAGCCGATTGCAACGGATTTTGCCCCTGAAGACGCGTCTAAGGCGCCGCGCGATAGCGCAGGTTGCGGAACAGGGCCTCGCCCCGTCCGGCCGCGAACAGCGCCGGGCGAAGCGCCATGAACCCGCCGCGGACGTTGTGATGGTAGCCGGAGACCTCCATCTGGCGGTCGAACTTCGTCCAGGTGTGGCCGTCTCCACTCGTATGGAAGGTCACGATGTGGCGGTCGTTGCGCATCCGGAGCCACATCCGGCGTCCATGCGGATTCGGCGGCCGTCCGCGCTCCAGCCCGTACTGATGGGTGACGAACGTGGCGGGGTTGAACGACAGGCCGCAGTAGAGCTGCTTGTCGTAGAACAGCAACACGCCCGCCGAACCGTCCTCCGGAAGCATCACCTCCACCTCGATCTCATAGGCCTGGTCCGGCGCGATGAAGGCGAGGGGCGGCGAGTCCTTGGGGGCGCTCCCGCGCGCGGCGAGCCGGAGCCCGCCGTCGAAGCGCACGCGCGCCAGTTCGCCTGGGCCCGGATCGGCGAACGCCCACTGCACCCCTAGTTTCGAGGTCGAGAAGTCGTCCGACAGCGCCAGGCTGTGGGGCCCCGCCTGGCCGCCGCGTGGCTTGCGGATCGGCTGCGAGAGGTCGCCGCCCCGACTGCGGAACCAGCCGTCCGCAGTCCACTCGACCGGATCTAGCAGGCACTGGCGGCCCAGGGTCCAGAAGCCGTTCTCGTAGCCGTGGTAGACCATCCACCAGTCGCCGGCGGGCCCCTCGACCAGAGTGGCGTGGCCGCGCGACCACCACCTCTCCGCGGCGCTCGTCGTCCGGACGACCGGGTTGTGGGGACAGTTCTCCCAGGGGCCGTGGATCGAGCGCGCGCGGGCGACGATCACCATGTGCCCCGTGGGCGGGCCCGCCGTGCCGCCGACGGCGGTGACGAGGTAGAACCATTCGCCGCGCCGGGTGATCTTCGGCCCCTCGGGGGAGAAGCCCTCCACGTCCCAGTCCGACGGATAGCGCCAGGGATCGTAGACGTGCTCGACGGGCCCCTCGGTCGCGAGGCCGTCGCCGGTCAGGCGCACCCGGTCGCCGCCCGATAGGAAGAGATAGCGCCGGCCGTCCTCGCCCACCGCATGGCCGGGGTCGATGTGATCGGGCAGGTTCAGGTCGACCGGCTCGCTCCACGGGCCGCGGATGTCGTCCGCCCAGATCACCCAGGTCGACCGGCGCTCCGGAGTGCGGGCGGGGATGTAGAGATAGAACCGGCCGTCGTGCTTGGTCAGCTCCGGCGCCCAGACCGAGCCGATCGGCGTCCGGAGCGCTGCGGTCACGGGGACCCAGTTCACCAGGTCGCGCGAATGCCAGATCACGAGGCCTGGATAGGCCTCGAAAGTCGAGAAGGTCATATAGTAGTCGCCGCCGTCCTTCAGGATGGTCGGATCCGGGTGATCGCCCGCCACGATCGGATTGAGGAATCGGCCGTCGCCGAGGTCGGCGCGTCGCTGACCCTCGATCCCGGCCCGCCACTTGCCGGCGGGGACGGAAGCGGCCCGGGCGAGGGCCGGCGCGGCCGCGGCGACGCCGAGGCCCAGCAGGGCGCCGCGTCGGGTCGCCGCCGGCCGCCGGGGCGGGTCGTCTGTCCTCCTGGAGACCATGGCGTTTCCCTGTCGCTCCCTGGTTGATATGACACCGGTGTCATTATAGCCTCGGACTGTGACTCCAAATGAGTGGGGCGCCAACAGCGGGAGGGCTCATGGCCAGCGCTCAAATCGGTGTTCAGGCGGTCGGCAGCCTGGACGCCAGGCGGCCCCTGCGGGGCGCGCGACGGCCCAATCCCGTCTTCTCGGACGAATACGGTGTCGTACGGCAGGTGCTGATCCGTGCCCGCCAGGACGCGGGCCTGTCGCAGCGCGCGCTGGCGGCGCGGCTCGACAAGACTGCCTCCCATGTCGCGATGATCGAGCGCGGCCAGCGGCGCGTGGACCTGCTGGAATTCTGCCGGATCGCCGACAGCCTGGGGATCGCCGCCGACGCCCTGGTCCAGCGCATCTCGCACGAGTTGGGGGCGCTGAAGGGCGCGGCCTAGAGGGCGAGGACGGTGTCGGGCGTTTCGGCGAGGGCGCGGTAGGCGCGGGCGACGGCCGCCCCGAAGCGGGGATCCCGCCCAAGTGCGGCCGGGAAGACCGCCTCGAGCGCCAGGAAGTGCGATGTGTCGTCGTCGCTCCCGTCGCAACGGGCGGCGGCGGCGGACAGGCGTTCGGCCAGCGGATCGACCAGGGCCTCGCCTCCCCGCGTCTGTCTGACCACGAAGCGCATCCAGGCCGCGACGCCCACGGCGAGGCGGTCGACGGAACAGCCCGCCTCAAGTGCCTCGGATGCGGTCTCCAGCAGGCGAAAGCGCAGCTTCTGCGAACCGTCCCAGGCGATCTGCGAGAGCCGGTGGACGATGGCCGGATTACGGAACCGGTCGAGGACGGCTGCGATGTAGGCCGGGACGTCCAGGCCGGGCGCGTTCAGGGTCGGAGCCACGTCCCAGCGCATCATCCGCTCCACGAAGCCCGCCAGACGGGGGTCCGCCATGGCTGCCGACACCGTCTCATGGCCGAGAGCGAGGCCCACGTAGGCGAGGGTGGAATGGGCGCCGTTGAGCAGGCGCAGCTTGGCGCGCTCGAACGGGGCGACTGCTCGGGCGACCGTGACGCCGGCCTCCGCGAAGGTCGCGGCGTCGGCGCCGAGGTGGTCTTCGACCACCCACTGCACGAACCGTTCGCGCTGCACGGGCCAGGCGTCTTCCAGGCCCAGCGTCCCTGCCACCTGGGTGCGCAGCGCGTCGTCGGTCGCGGGCGTGATCGAGTCGACCATGCTGCAGGGAAAGGCGGCTTCCGAAGCGATCCAATGCGCGAGGTCGGGCTCGCCGCGGGCTAGGGCGAAGGCGGCGACGGCCCTGCCGAGCTTCACGCCATTGTCCGAGAGGTTGTCGCAGCTGATGGTCACGAACGGGGCCAGACCCGCCGCGCGCCGCCGGCGCAGGGCTTCGGCGATCCAGCCGACGACGCTCGAAGGCGCGCCCCCGCCGAGGTCGCGACGGATGTCCCGATGGTCCAGGTCGAGCTCGCCGGCGTTGGTGAGGCAATAGCCCTTCTCGGTGACGGTCGCGGTGACGATCCGGGCCCGCATCAGGCGCTGGAACACCGCCTCGGGGTCCTCGGGCGCGACCAGCACCTCGCGGATCGAGCCGATCACCTGGAACGCCGGCGCGGCCTCCTTCTCCACCAGGGTGTAGAGGCCGTCCTGGGGCGCCAGTGCATCGCGCAGGTCGGAGCTGCGCAGGGAAACGGCGGTGATCGCCAGCTCGGGACGGGTGGCGAGCATCCGGTCGACGTACCAGGCCTGGTGCGCCCGGTGGAACGCGCCGGGTCCGAAGTGGACGATGCCGGTCGAGAGGCCCGCCCGGTCATAGGCGGGGGCGTCTACCGGCGGCCGGATCGCGCCGAGGGTCGCATCGGACAGCCGCTTCACAGGGTGACGCCACGCTTCCAGATGGCGATCTCGCGCTCGCCGTTCTCCTCGGCGCGCGTGAGCTGGCCGGAGGCGGTGGCGAGGACCAGGTCCATCAGCCGCTCGGCGGCGGCCTCTAGGCGCTCGCCTTCGGCGATGCGCCCGGCGTCGAAGTCGATCCAGCGGGGCTTGCGCTCGGCCAGGGCCGAGTTGGTCGAGATCTTCAGGGTCGGCGCCGGGAAGCCGAGCGGGGTGCCGCGGCCGGTGGTGAAGAGGATCAGGGTGCAGCCGGCGGCCGTGAGGGCGGTGGACGAGACCGCGTCGTTCCCGGGGGCCTCAAGGACGACAGCGCCCGGCCCGTGGGCCCGCTCGCCATAGCGGACCACCTCGGTGACGGGGCCGCTCCCGGCCTTCTGCACCGCGCCGAGCGATTTCTCCTCGAGGGTGGTGATGCCGCCCGCGAGGTTGCCGGGCGAGGGATTCTCGCTGACCGGCTCGCCGTGGTCGAGGAAGTAGCGCTTGAAGTCGTCGACGACCGAGACAAGTCCGTCGAACACGGCGCGGTTCGTGGCCCGCGCCATGAGCAGCCGCTCCGCGCCGAAGACCTCGGGGATCTCGGTGAGCACCGCCGTCCCGCCATCCCCGCAGACCCGGTCGGCGATCCGGCCAACCAGCGGGTTCGCGGTGAGGCCCGACAGGCCGTCCGAGCCACCGCACTTCACCCCGATCATCAGGCTTGAGACCGGGCAGGGCTCGCGGCGGTCCGCCTCGGCCATCGCCACGAGCGCCTCGATCGCGGCCAGTCCCTCCTCGATCTCGTCGCCCGACTCCTGGGCGGTGAAGGCGCGCAGCCGCCGGCGGTCGAGGTGCGGCGCGGAGTCGAGCAGCGCCTGGAGCTGGTTGTTCTCGCAGCCGAGGCCGAGGATCAGGACGCCCCCCGCGTTGGGGTGCCCGGCGAGCGCGGCGATCAGCTTGCGCGTCGCGTCAAGATCGCCGCCCAGTTGGGAGCAGCCGAACGGATGGGTCAGGGCGACCACGCCATCGACGCGGCCGCGATGAAGTCGGTCCGCCGCCTCGGCGATCTTCTGTGCGGTGCGGGCCACGCAGCCGACGGTGCACAGCACCCAGATCTCGTTGCGGGTGCCAACCCTCCCATCGCTGCGCCTGTAACCCATGAAGGTGCGGCCGGTGGGCGTCTGCGCCGCCGCTGCCGTTGCGGGGGCGTAGGCGTAGTCTTCCGCGGCGGCGAGGGCGGTGGCGAGGTTGTGGCTGTGCACATGGTCGCCGGGAGCGATGTCGGCCGTGGCCCGGCCGACCGGCCAGCCGTACTTGTAGACGGCGTCTCCCGCCGAAAGCGCCCGCAGCGCCACCTTATGTCCGGCGGGGATCGCTCCGGTCGCGCGGACTCCGTCGGCCACCGGATCCCCCGCCGCGAGCGCACGCAGGGCGACGGCCACGTCGTCGCGTTGATCGATGACAAGGACGGCGGAACCTGCGCTCATAGACTTATGGTAACCGGTGTCATTCGAATCTCAAGCCGACCGGGCGCCGCGGCCTTGCGGTTGCGGCTCAGCTCGGGGCAGGGGATATGGATGCCGCCCTTCGGCCGCAGGGAGTCGCCGGACCGACCGTGAAAGCCCCGATCAGCAAGACGCCGGCGACGGCGGACAGTCTCTCCGACGGGCCCCGCCGCCGCCCGACGATCAACGATATCGCGCGCCTGGCCGGGGTCTCGAAGAAGACGGTCTCGCGCGTCATCAACGCCTCGCCCTTCGTCCACGCCGAGACGCGGGAGCGGATCGAGGCGGTGATCGCCGAGCTCGGCTATGCGCCGGACCCGCAGGCCCGGGGGCTGGCCTACGGCCATTCGTTCCTGATCGGGCTCGTCTACGACAACCCCAACCCGCAGTACGTCGTGAACATGCAGCTGGGCCTGCTGGACGGGATGAAGGGGTCGGGGTTCGAACTGGTGGTGCATCCCTGTGACCGCGCCAGCCCCACCTTCCTCGAAGACCTGCGCGGGTTCGTGGAGCGCCAGCGGCTGTACGGCGTGATCCTGACTCCGTCTGTGTCGGAGGACGAGCGGGCCGCCCAGCTGATGAAGGACATCGGCTGCGCCTATGTGCGCGTGGCGTCGGTGAGCCTCGATTCCCCCGACCACATGATCGAGACCCGCGACCGCCTGGGCGGGCGCGAGGCCGCGCGCCACCTGGCCGAGCTGGGCCATACGAAGATCGCCTTCGTCTCCGGGCCGGCGACCTTCCGCTCGTCGCACGAGCGGCGGTCGGGGTTCGAGGAGGCCTTGAACGAGAAAGGCCTGACCCTTGCGCGCGGCTTTGTCGTCGAGGGCGCCTACACCTTCGAGTCGGGGATCGAGCGCGGCCGTGAACTGCTCTCGCTCCCGGACCGGCCGACTGCGATCTTCGCCGGCAACGACGAAATGGCGGCCGGCGTGCTGCAGGCGGCCCGCCAGTTGGGCGTGAAGGTGCCCGAGGAACTCTCGATCGTGGGCTTCGACGACTTCCAGATCGCCTCGCGGCTCTGGCCGACCCTGACGACGGTCCGCACCCCGACGCGCGAGATCGGTCGCCTGGCGGCCGAACGGCTGATGGGGCGCGAAGACGACACTCGCGATCCGAAGGGTCGGCTGCCGTCGCTGGTCGTACGCGAAAGCACGGCGCCGCCGCCGAAATAGGGCGGCGCGCACCCTACAGCCTCACCGGCTCCATGCGCGGCGTCAGCACGTGGACCACCAAGAGCGCCAGCAGGTAGGCGGACGCGGCCAGCACGAAGATCGGCGTGTAGGTCCCTATCTGGTCCAGCACGTAGCCCGCGTACTTCGACATCGCCATGCCGCCGATCGCGCCGACCATGCCGCCGATACCGATCACCGAGCCCACGGCCGACCTTGGGAAGACGTCGCCGGGCAGGGTGTAGAGGTTCGCCGAGAAGCCCTGGTGTGCGGCGGTGGCGACGCCGATGATCAGCACGGCCACCCAGAGGTTGGAGGCGAGCGCAGCGCCCGCCACGGGCACGGCCAGCAGGGCGCAGATCAGCATCGTCACCTTGCGCGCCTTGTTGATCGACCAGCCCATCTTCATGAAGCGCGACGACAGCCAGCCGCCCCCGACGCTGCCCACGTCCGACAGCAGGTAGATCGCCACCAGCGGCGGGCCGAAGGTCTTCAGGTCGAGGCCGTGGCGTTTGCCCAGGAAATCCGGGAGCCAGAACAGGAACATCCACCAGATCGGGTCGATCAGGAACTTGCCGATCGCGTAGGCCCAGGTCTCGCGATAGCCGAGCAGCTTCGTCCAGGGGACGCTCTCCACCGGATCGGCGGGATCGCTCTCGATGTGGGCGAGCTCGGCCGCCGACACCTTCGGATGCTCGCGCGGGCGGCGGTAGACCAGTAGCCAGATGGGCAGCCAGACGAGCCCCAGGAGGCCGGTGACGATGAACGTCGCCTGCCAGCCGAACGCCAGGGTGATGGCGGGGATCAGGAGCGGCGTGATGATCGCGCCGATATTGGTGCCGGCATTGAAGATGCCGGTGGCGAGGGCGCGCTCCTTTTTGGGGAACCACTCGGCCACCGACTTGATGCCCGACGGGAAGGCGCCGCCTTCGCCCAGGCCGAGAATGACCCGCGAGGCGATGAAGCCGCCGAAAGAGCTGGCCGCCGCCGTCGTCATGTGGCCGATCTGCCAGATCAGGAAGGCGATGCCGAAGCCGAAGCGGGCGCCGATCCGGTCGATGATCCGGCCCCAGGCCAGGTAGGCGACGGCGTAGGCGCACTGGAACCAGAAGACGAGGTCCGCATAGTCGGTCTCGCTCCAGCCGAACTCGGCCTCGAGCTGGGGCTTCAGCAGCCCCAGGGCCTGCCGGTCCACGTAGTTGATCACCATCGCCGTGAAGAGCAGGGCGACGACGACCCAGCGGTATCGGCCGGTGGCGGCGGCGGGCGCGTCGGCCCGCGCGGCGGTGGTCATCGGGTTTCCTCCGGGCCTCCGGCCGGCTGGGCGGGAACCGCTATGCAGCGGATCTCTTCCAGATCGCCGAAGGTGATGCGGGCCGTTTCGCCGGCCCTGATGTCATGGATGCCGCTCGCCGCGCCGGTCGTCACGATCTGACCGGCCCTCAGCGGACGGCCGCGCGCGGCGCATGCGCCGAGCAGGAAGGCGAGAGACGCGGGCGGGCCGCCGGGGATGGACGCCGGCGCGCCTTCCCCGACGAGTTCGCCCTCGACCCAGGCGTGGCAGGGTGGAATGTCCTGCGGCCGCTCGCGCCAGCCGGGGACGGCCTTGCCGAGAATCTGGCCGGCGTTGTTGCCGAAGTCGACCGCGACCACGCGCGGGCCCAGGACGTTGATCGTGGCGAGGGGGCTGCCGGCGAACTCGACGCCCACCAGCAGGTCGGCCACGTAGTCGAGCGCTTCCTCGGGCGTCCAGTCGACCTTGCCCGAAGGGGCGTCGCGCCCCATCCGGTAGACGTATTCCGCCTCGACGGCAGCGAAGCCTCCCTCGATCACCGGCAGCGGCGTCGGCGCGGCGGGATCCGCTGTCCAGAGGTTCCGCCGGAAGATCGGGCCCATCACGCGTTCGGCCTGTAGCGCCGCCTGCAGTTCCAGCGGGATGCGACCGACCTTCCAACCCACCACTTCGTCAGGCCACAGACCGATCCCGGCCTCCTGCGCCTGGTAGCCGGCGGCCATGTCCGGAGGCAGCCCGCCCGGAAAGCCGGGCAGGGCGCGGGCCGCGAGGCGGGCCTGAACGAACTGCCGCGCCACGGCGGGCGGATCGAACGCGGTCGCGGCATTCGCCGCCGGAGCGGTCACGGTTTGTCGTCCTCCGGCCGGCCGGCTGCGGGCGGCTGTCGCTTGTCGTTGGGCCGGGTCGCCAGCCTGTCGCGGCGCACATTGTGGCAAGAGGTAACCGGTGTCAATTTGCAGTTCTCGGGCCAAATGGACGCTTTGACCGGGCCTGGACCCTTCACGACCAAATGGCTTGCACCCCGCAATGACACCGGTTACCTAGCCGCGACAGGGAGGAACGGTCGATGACAAGGCCGCTGACGCTGAGCCCCGACCGGCTATTCCCGGCCGAGCCGTCGACCCGTGCGATCGCGCGGCGGCTGTACGATCGGGTGAAGGCGCTGCCGATCATCAGTCCGCACGGCCACACCGATCCGGAGTGGTTCGCGACCGACGCGCCATTCTCCAACGCCACCGAGCTGCTGCTGGCGCCCGACCACTACCTCTATCGGATGCTCTATTCGCAGGGGGTGCGGCTGGAGGATCTGGGCGTGCCGTCGCGCAACGGCCCCTCCGCCGCCGATCCCCGCGCCGCCTGGCGCATCTTCGCCGCCAACCAGCACCTCTTCCGGGGCACGCCGTCGGCGATGTGGATTGGGCACGTCTTCGCCGAGGTGTTCGGGTTTGACGTTGCGCTGGAGCCGGCCACGGCCGACCGCTACTACGACCGCATCGGAGAGGCCCTCGCCACCGACGCCTTCCGGCCACGCGCGCTGTTTGAGCGGTTCGGCATCGAGCTGCTGGCCACCACCGAGTCCCCGAACGACGACCTGCGTCACCATCAGGCCATCCGCACCTCCGGCTGGCAGGGCCGGGTGGTCACCGCCTACCGGCCCGACCCGGTGCTGGATCCCGAGCATGAGGAGTTCCCGATCGAGCTCGTTTGCTTCGGAGAGATGACCGGCCAGGACGTGCAGTCGTGGAAGGGCTACCTGGAAGCCCACCGCCTTCGCCGCCGGGCCTTCATGCGGATGGGGGCGACCTCCACAGACCACGGCCATCCTACGGCCCAGACGGCGGACCTGTCGGCCCGCGAGTGCGAGGCGCTGTTCGAGAGGGTTGTGAAGGGGCAGGCGACCGCTGCCGACGCCGAACTCTTCCGGGCTCAGATGCTGACCGAGATGGCGAAGATGAGCCTGGACGACGGGCTGGTCATCCAGATCCACCCCGGCAGTTTCCGCAACCATAACCGCCAGCTCCACGGCCTGTTCGGCCGCGACAAGGGCGCCGACATCCCGACCCGCACCGATTACGTGCGGGCGCTGAAACCGCTGCTGGATCGGTTCGGCGCCGACCCGCGCCTGTCGGTGATCGTCTTCACCCTGGACGAGAGCACCTATGCCCGCGAGCTGGCGCCCCTGGCCGGGCACTATCCGGCTCTGAAGCTGGGCCCGGCCTGGTGGTTTCACGACAGCCCCGAGGGGATGCGCCGCTTCCGTGAGCAGACCACCGAGACCGCGGGCTTCTACAACACCGTCGGCTTCAACGACGACACGCGGGCGTTCCTGTCGATCCCGGCGCGCCACGACGTCGCCCGCCGGGTGGATGCAAGCTTCCTCGCGCGCCTTGTGGCCGAACATCGCCTCGACGAGGACGAGGCGGCGGAAACCATCGTCGATCTCGCCTACAACCTGCCCAAGCGGGCCTACAAGCTGGACGCGCCGGCGGCTTCGCCCGCGCCCGCGTTCGCCTGACCGGAGGACACGCCGTGTTCAAACGCATCTACCACGCCACTCACCCGGACATGATGGAGGGCGTCGACAACGAGACGCTCCGTCAGCGCTATCTGGTCCAGGATCTGTTCGCCGCTGGTGAGGTGGTCCTTAACTACACCCATTACGAACGCTTCGTGATCGGTGGCGCGGCCCCCGCCGAGGGCGCCCTGAAGCTGCCCGACCAGACCGAGCCTGAGAGCGCCAGGGGCCACCCCTTCCTCGAGCGCCGCGAGATGGGCGCGATCAACGTCTCGGACGTGGCCGGCAGGATCACGGTCGACGGCGTCGCCTACGATATGGCGCCTAAGGACTGTCTTTATGTGACCATGGGCGCGAAGGAGGTCCTCTTCGAAGGAAAGGGCGCGCGCTTCTACATCGTCTCCACGCCCGCCCATGCGGCTTTCGAGACGAAGAAGCTGTCGATCGCCGACGCCGTGCCGCTGGAGCGCGGGGCGCTGGAGA
Organism: Pseudomonadota bacterium; assembly: GCA_046725615.1. GTDB lineage: Bacteria > Pseudomonadota > Alphaproteobacteria > Caulobacterales > Caulobacteraceae > Phenylobacterium. The sequence continues at coordinate 33,282 of JBKOYY010000091.1, read as the reverse complement.
CTTCCAACGAGCGGACGATCTACCAGCTCGTGGTCCCGCAGACCTGCAAGTCGGCGCAGCTCCTGCTGGGCCTGACGATCCTCAACACCGGCAGCGTGTGGAACACCATGCCGCCGCACCTGCACGACCGGCGTAGCGAGATCTATTTCTACTTCGGCCTCGGCGAGAACGACCGGGTCTTCCACTTCATGGGCGAACCCGACAAACAGCGTCACATCATCATGGCCAATGAGGAGGCGGTGATGTCGCCGCCTTGGTCGATCCACATGGGCTCGGGCACGTCGAACTACGCCTTCATCTGGGCGATGGGCGGGGAGAACCTCGACTACACCGACATGAACGTCCTCGACATCTGCCAGCTGAAATGAGCGCTTCCCCCTTCGACCTCTCGGGCCAGGTCGCCCTCGTCACCGGCGCCAACACGGGGCTGGGCCAGGCGATCGCCGTCGGCCTCGCGCAGGCCGGCGCCGACATCGTCGCTGTAGGCCGCAGCGCGCCGGACGAGACCGCCGAACTGGTGGCCCGGGCGGGCCGCAAGCTGCATGCGATCGCGGCCGATCTCTCCACCACCGAGCCGATCGAACGCGTGGTGACCGAGGCCTATGCCGCGGCCGGCCGCCTGGACATTCTGGTCAACAACGCCGGGATCATCCGCCGCGCCGACGCCCTCGAATTCACGGAGGAGGACTGGGATGCGGTGATGAACACCAATCTCAAGACGGTGTTCTTCCTCAGCCAGGCCGTGGCCCGGCGATGGGTGGCCGACCAGCGGGGCGGCAAGATCATCAACGTGGTCTCGCTGCTGTCCTTCCAGGGCGGCATCCGCGTGCCGTCGTACACCGCCTCGAAGAGCGGGCTTGCGGGAATCACCAAGCTGCTCTGCAACGAGTGGGCGGCAAAGGGGATCAACGTCAACGGCCTGGCCCCCGGCTACTTCCAGACCAACAACACCGCGGCGCTGCAGGCCGACGAAGCCCGCAACCGCCAGATCCTGGACCGCATCCCGGCCGCCCGCTGGGGCCGTCCCGAGGACCTGGCCGGCGCCGCGGTCTTCCTCGCCAGCCGCGCAGCGGATTACATGCACGGCGCCATCGTCCCCGTGGACGGCGGCTGGCTGGCGCGCTGACGCATCCGGCCCAAGCGCAAGGAAGGACCCGCGATGGCCCGTGACCGCCTCGTCGTGCTGAACGCCATGATCGATCAGGGGGTGATCCCGGTCTTCTACCACGCGGACCCTGCGGTTTGCGTCGAGGTGATCCAGGCCTGCGCCAACGGCGGGGCCAAGTGCATCGAGTTCACCAACCGGGGCGACTTCGCCGCCGAGGTGTTCCTGGAGGTCGCCCGGCACTTCGCCAAGGCGGACCCCAGCGTGATCATGGGCGTGGGCTCGATCGTCGATGCGCCGACCGCTGGCCTCTTCATCGCCAACGGCGCCAATTTCGTGGTGGGACCGCTGCTCAACCCCGAGGTGGCGAAGGTCTGCAATCGCCGCCAGATCGCCTACTCGCCGGGCTGCGCCACGCCCAGCGAGATCGGGCAGGCCCAGGAGCTGGGCTGCGAGATCGTGAAGGTGTTTCCCGGCGGCTCGGTTGGCGGGCCGGACTTCGTGAAGGCGGTGCTGGGCCCGATGCCCTGGACCAAGATCATGCCCACCGGCGGTGTGGACGTGGCCGAAGCTTCTCTGAGGCCGTGGTTCGACGCCGGCATCGTCGCTTGCGGCATGGGCTCGAACCTCATCACCAAGGCACTGCTCGACGCCCAGGACTATGCGGGCCTCGAGGCGCGCGTGCGCGACACCGTGCAACTCATCAAGACCATCCGAGGCAAGTGACGATGAACGGAGGGCTCGCGATCCGGCCGGCGGCCGACTGCCGCTGGGACTGCGCCGCCCTCGGCGAGGTGATGCTTCGGTTCGACCCGGGCGAGGGGCGCGTGCGCAACGCCCGCAGCTTCCAGGTCTGGGAAGGCGGTGGCGAATACAACGTGGCCCGGGCCATGCGGAAGGCGTTCGGTCTGCGCTCGACGGTGGTGACCGCGTTTCCCGACAACGACATCGGCAAGCTGGCCGAAGACCTCATCCTGCAGGGCGGAGTCGACGTCAGCCACGTGATCTGGCGCGCCTATGACGGCGTCGGCCGCAATACCCGGGTCGGGCTGAATTTCACGGAGCGGGGCTTCGGCGTCCGCCCGGCTCTGGGCGTATCGGACCGGGGCTATTCGGCCGCCTCCCAGATCGCGCCCGGCGAGGTGGACTGGGACGGCCTGTTCGCCGGCGAGGGCGTGCGCTGGTTCCACACCGGGGGCATCTTCGCCGCCCTGGCGCCGCAGACGCCTGAGGTTGTGCTGGAAGCGGTGGCGGCGGCGCGGCGGGCCGGAACGATCGTCTCGTACGATCTCAACTACCGCGCCTCGCTGTGGAAGGCGCTGGGCGACCCAGCCGCCGTGCAGGCGCTCAACCGCGAGATCGCCCGGCACGTGGACGTGATGTTCGGCGACCCGGCGGGCTTCAAGGCCTGCCTGGGCTATGACGCTCCCTCGGATTTCCCCGCGTTCGCAGAGGCTTGCGCCCGGGAGTTCGGGTTCAAGGTGGTGGCCAGCACACGGCGGACCGCCCAGTCGGCCAGCGCGAACGACTGGGGCGCCGTGCTGTGGTCGCAGGGCGGGGTGGTCAGTTCGGTCACGCGCGAGAACCTGGATGTCTTCGATCGCGTGGGCGGCGGCGACGCCTTCGCCTCAGGGGTCATCTACGCACTGCTTCAGGGCCTCGGACCGCAGGCCGCCGTCGACTATGGTGCGGCGCACGGGGCGCTTGCCATGACCACGCCGGGCGACGCTTCCATGGTCGATGTCCGCGAGGTCGAGGCGGCGATCGGCGCCAAGGGCGCGTCCGTCATCCGTTGACGCAAGCGTGACCGCCCCCGGAGGCGGGTTGCGTCCCGAGTCTGCTAACAGGCGCGAGGTCAGGAGACGCCTTGAGTTCCGTCGACACGATTCTGTTTCTGCTGCTGGCCGTCGTGGTCAGCGGTTCCATCGCGCGGACGACGCGCCTCCCGCTTCCCCTGGTCCAGGTGGCGCTGGGCGCGGCGATCGCCCTGTCGGTGGTGCCGACCGTGGAACTGCAGCCGGAGCTATTCTTCCTGCTGTTCCTGCCGCCGCTGCTGTTCCTCGACGGCTGGCGCATCCCCAAAGACGACCTGCTGCGCGACCGCGCAACCGTCCTGGAGCTGGCCATCGGCCTCGTGATCCTGACCGTCGTCGGGGTCGGCTTCCTGATCCACTGGATGATTCCGACCATGCCGCTGCCCGTGGCCTTCGCCCTGGCCGCAGTGGTCTCGCCCACCGACCCGATCGCCGTGTCGGCCATCGCCGCCCGCGCGCCGATCCCCAAGCGAGTCATGCACATCCTGGAGGGCGAATCCCTGCTGAACGACGCTTCGGGCCTCGTCTGCATGCGCTTCGCGGTGGCCGCCATGCTGACCGGTAGCTTCGTGGTCCAGGAAGCGATCATGACCTTCGTCTGGCTGGCCGTCGGCGGCGTGGCCATCGGCGTCGGTTTCACCTGGGCCGTTGCGACCGCGAAGGGCTGGATAACCGCTCGCCTCGGCGAGGACACGGGCGGGCAGATCCTGATCAGCCTGCTGCTCCCGTTCGGCGCCTACATCATCGCCGAGCACTTCCATTGTTCGGGCATCCTGGCGGCGGTGGCTGCGGGGGTGACCATGGGATTCACCGAGCAGACCGGCCGCGCGCAGGCCGTCACCCGCGTACGCCGCGCGGCGGTCTGGGACACTGTGCAGTTCGCCGCCAACGGCGTCATCTTCGTGTTGTTGGGCGAACAGATGCCCGGACTGCTGGACAAGGCCTCGGAGACGGTGCGGGCCACGGGACACGCCGAACCCTGGTGGCTCGTGGTCTACGTGCTGGCGATCAGCGCGGCGCTCGGGGCGCTGCGCTTCCTCTGGGTGTGGACCTCCCTGCGCCTGACGATCTTCAAGGCGCGTCGTCGGGGCGAGCCGGCGCCTCGGGTGAGCCTGAGGCTGGTGGCGGCGATGTCGCTGGCAGGCGTGCGCGGCGCCATCACCCTCGCCGGGGTGCTGACCTTGCCGCTGGCGATGAACGACGGCACGCCGTTTCCGGCGCGGGATCTGGCGATCTTGCTGGCCGGCGGGGTGATCCTCGTGTCGCTGGTGGTGGCCAGCGTCGGCCTGCCGCCGGTGCTGAAGGGGCTCGAGTTGCCGCCGGAGCCCTCCCACCAGGCCGAGATCGACCAGGCCCGCGTTGCGGCGGCCCTGGCGGCCATCCAGGCGATCGAGGCGGCGCAGCACGAGGTCAGCGCCGGTCGGGCCGACGCGGACCTCTATATCGATGCTGCGTCACGGATCATGGAATTGTACCGCGAGCGGATCGACGGTCGCCTGCAGACGCCAGAGGCGGCGGAGTTGGGGCGCAAGCTGGAGAAGATCGAACGCCAGCTGCGGCTCGTGGGCCTGAAGGCCGAGCGCGACGAAATCTTCCGCCGCGCCCGGGCCCGTCAGATTGAGGACGAACAGGCTCGCAAGCTCGTCCGCGACATCGACCTGCTGGAAGCGCGCTACGCAGGGTGAGAGGGCGCCTGGCCCTAAGCGCTGCTCGGGCCGACTAGCTCGCCGCGGCGATCATTTCCTTCAATCGCAACTTCTCGCGCTTCATGGCCCGGATGGCGAGGTCGTCGCTCGCGGGGCTGAGGCGGGCCTGACGGATCCTCTCTTCGAGGTCCTGGTGCTTGCGGGTGAGCTGCAGCACGCGTCCTTGGCTCATGGGAATCTCCCGTCCGCGGGCGCCACGGCGGCGCCGCAGGACAGGTGAGCTTCGCGCCGATTTCGTCGCGAAACAATTACCGTCGGCGGTCTTTTCCGCCGTTGTTTCGGATCAGGTTCCGGCCTGGATGAACGGGGCCTTCTCGAACAGCCGGCGCTCGGCGCCGCGGGGGTCGTTCTCGAGGCGTGACGGGGCGTCGAACACCATCGTCTGGCGGCGCGGTAGCGCGTACGGCTCCCAGCGGGGAAGCGCCGCGCAATTGGGATCGCCGCTCCGCGCAAAGGCGAGGAACGCCTCGGTCATCTGATCGGCCACCTGCTGCGCCCCCCGGACGCCCGTAGCGGTCGCGCCCGGCTTGGCGAGATTGTCGAAAACGAGCTGGATGTCGCTGGCGTGGCCGGCCCGCAGCCGCTCCCCGCCGGCGGGGAAGTCGAGCTGGTAGGCCCAGGCCGGCGTACCGGCCATCGCCCGAGCCTCGGCTTCGATGATCGCGGCGCGCCAGGAGCGGGCGGCCGTCGTGGCCGCGAACAGGACGTCGCTGGGGGAGTATGTCGGATAGAGGCGGCGGTACTCGGCCACAACCAGCTCGGGCAGGATGTCGACGCGCATGTTCGCCTGGGTCAGCTTCCCGGCCAGATCGTCCCAGCTCACCGTGAAGTTCGAGGCGTCATTTCCCAGGAAGGCCCGGGTCTCGTCGTGGGTGTTGCCGATGATCATCGGTATGGCCGCGGACTGGGGAGGGGCGTCGGGATAGAACGGGTGGCGCCGTAAGGATCGTTCGTCGAGGACGGGCCCGAAGTAGAGGCCGCCGAAACCCAGGACGGGATCCTCGGTCGCCTGCGCTTTTACAAGACGCTCGGCGGGCAGGGTGAGCAACTGCCCAGCCTGATCCGGTCCAAGCTGAAGGGCGTCAAGCCAGGCCAAGGTGCGCCGATGCGCGTTGCCCGGACCGGACGCCGTCACCTGCTGGCCGCTCATGGTCGCCGCGCGATGGAACAGTCCCGCCGCCTCGGGCATGGCCATCATCGTGGCGATCTTCGCCCCGCCGCCCGACTGGCCGAAGACCATGACCCTGGATGGGTCCCCGCCGAACTCGGCGATATTGTCCCGGACCCACCGCAGGGCGAGGATCAGGTCGAGCTGGCCAGCATTGCCGCTGTCGGCCAGCGACGGCAGCAGGCGCGGCAGGTAGGCATAGCCGAAGGCGTTCAGCCGGTGGTTCATCGTCACCACCACCACATTGCCGCGCTTGCAGAGGCGCACGCCGTCGTAGAGCGGGGCCGAGCCCGAGCCGTTCGAATAGGCGCCGCCGTGGATATAGACCATCACGGGACGTCGGCCGCCGTCGCGCAGAGCCGGGGTCCAGATGTTGAGGAACAGACAGTCCTCGCTGGTGCGGCCGGCGCTGCGGTCGCGCTGCGGCGAGGCAGGGCCGTAGTCGAGGGCGTCGGCGATCCCTGACCAGGGCGCAGGCGCGACCGGCGGCTGGAACCGACGCGTTGCGGTGTCGGCGCCGTACCTGACGCCGCGAAAGGCCAAGATCCCGTCGTCCACGTAGCCCCGGATGCGGCCGTGCCGGGTGGCTGCGACAGGCGAGCGCAACGCAGGCGCGGCGCGAGCGCTGAGCGCCATCCCCGCGACGCCGACAGCCGCGCCCAAGCCTGCCAAGACCGCGCCCCGCCGGCTAAGCTCGCTGACCATGGATTCCGCCCTCATTCAGCCGTTCAGGCACTATGACACCGGTAGCAATTCGCGCTACACCCGTTTCAACCGGGAGGAAGACGAAGAATGCTTCGCAGTGTGATCGCGGGCGTCGCGAGCGCCCTGGTGCTGGCCCTTTCCGGAGCGGCCGCGGCGCAGGCGCCCAGCCGGACCGAGACCCTAGAGGCGATGAAGCGGGCGACGACCTTCATGGTCGAGAAGGTGGCCTACAACGGCGGCTACGTCTGGTCCTACACGGCGGACCTGAAGCGCCGGTGGGGCGAGCTCGAGGCCAAGCCGACGATGATCTGGGTCCAGCCGCCCGGCACCGGCACGATGGGCCACGTCTTCCTCGACGCCTATCACGCCACCGGGGACGAATATTACTACCGCGCAGCCGAGCAGGCGGCCGAAGCCCTGATCTGGGGGCAGAAGCCCAGCGGCGGCTGGAACTACATGATCGATTTCGGCGGCCAGGCGTCGATGAGCGACTGGTACGAGACCTACGGCAAGAACGCCTGGCGGATGGAGGAATTCCAGCACGACTGGGGGAACGCCACCTTCGACGACGCCGGCACGTCGGAAGCCATGCAGTTCCTGCTGAGGCTCTATGTGGAGAAACGCGATCCGCGCTGGCGGCCGGCGCTGGAAAAGGCGCTGAACCTTGTCCTGGACAGCCAGTACCCGATCGGCGGATGGCCACAGAGATATCCCGTCGCTCCAAAGTTCGAGGGCGACTACACCGGCTACATCACCTTCAACGACGACGTGGCCGGCGAGAACATCAAGTTCCTCATCATGGCCTACCAGGCGCTGGGGGAGGCGCGGGCGCTGCCGGCGGTGCAGCGAGCGATGAACAGCTTCATCGTCACTCAGCAGGGGCAACCCCAGCCCGGCTGGGCGTTGCAGTACACGGTCGACGACCTGAAGCCCGCGGCGGCGCGCAGCTACGAACCCAAGGCCCGTGCGACCCACACCACGGCCAATAATGTCGCCCAGCTCATGACCTTCTACGAGCTCACGGGCGACAAGAAGTTCCTGGCCCGGGTGCCCGAGGCGCTGGACTGGCTGGACAAGGTGAAGCTGGCGAGGCCGCGGCCGGATGGGCGCACCCACCCGACCTTCATCGAGATTGGCACGGACCGGCCGCTCTACGTCCATCGCCGCGGCTCCAACGTCGTGAACGGCGAGTATTTCGTGGACTACAGTGACCGCAACACGCTGGCCCACTACGGCGCCTGGCGGAAGATCGACCTACCGGCCCTGCGCGCCCGATACGCGCGGCTGATGAAGAGCGATCCGGAGGTGATCAGCCGCAACTCGCCGCTCAAGGCTAGGGAAGGGGTTCCACTGCCGCGCTACTTCGCGACTCGCGACCTGGAAACCTCGGACCTCAACGTCCGGGCCAGGGACGACTCTCCCTCCGCAGTGAACGGCGACGCCGCCGGGAACCTGGTGCGCGGGCTGAACGCGGAAGGGTACTGGCCGACGCCGCTGGTGGCCACCAGCAACCCCTATACCGGCGCCAAGCCGCCCGCGCAGTCAGTGGGCGACTATTCGGGAACCCATGTGGGAGACGCCACCGACACTTCGCCCTATCCCACCAAGTCTCCACCGCTCGGCATCTCCACGGGGGCGTACGTCCAGAACATGACCAGCCTGATCGACTATCTGGACCAGACCCGTTGAGGCGTTAGCCTGGACGCATGATGCGCCTTTCGCTGATCGCCGCCCTTGTCCTCGCCTCCGGGGCTGCCGGGGCGCAGGCGGTGCGCCTCGACCCCGGCGTGCAGGCGCTGATGGCAAGCGGGGTGAACCCCTCGGCGCTGGCCTTCTGGGCGGGCGGCAACGATCCGCCGGAGGGCGAGACTTCAGAGGCGGCGACCGTGCGCTGGTCGGAAGCGGTCAAGGGCGCCCAGGCGCTCCAGTCGCAGGGCGAGGCGTTGAAGGCGGTCGCCCGTCCCGGCAGATGGGCGGCGGACGCCCAGGCCATGATCGACGTCGCGAAGGAGGGCGAGGCGGCGGCCCGCGCGAGGGACGCGCAAAAGGCCTTCGAGATCGGCGGGCGCCTCTACGATTCCTGTAACGGCTGCCACAAGGCTTACGTGCCTACGCCGAAGCCGGCGCCTTGAAGAGGCCCTTGCGACCGGCCCAGGCGAGGAGCAGTTCGGGCCAGACGGCTGCGGGCTTGCCGCGCGCCAGATGGATCCCGAACCCGTGCCCGCCTTCCTCGAAAAGGTGCGCCTCCGCCGGGACGCGGGCGGCGCGCAGGGCCGAGAGGTAGAGGAGCGTGTTGTCCACCGGAACCGAGGCGTCGTCGGTCGCGTGGACGAGGAAGGTCGGGGGGGTGCGTGCGGTGACGTGCCGATGCGGCGTGTAGGCCGCCTCCAGGGCGGCTGGCGGATCCTTGCCTAGCAGGGCTTCTCGCGAACCGACGTGGGCGAACGGGCGGCTCATCTCGATGACTGGATAGACGAGGCCCGAGAGGTCTGGCCGCGCCGGCAGCCGGTCCGCGGCGTCCACTGGTTCGTAGGTGGTCCGGTCATGGGCCGTGGCCAGCGAGGCGGCGACATGGCCGCCGGCGGAGAATCCCATGGCAAGGATGCGGCCCGGATCCACGCCGTAGGTCGCCGCGCCGGCCCGGATCAGCCGCATCCCCCGCTGGGCGTCCTGTAGGGCCGCGTCACGGCTCGTCCAGCCTTCGCGCGGGAGGCGATAGCGCAGGACGAAGCAGGTGACGCCAGCCTCAGCCAGGCGACGAGCCACCTCGAAGCCCTCCTTGTCGATGACGACGCGAATGTAGCCGCCGCCGGGGATCAGCAGGGCCGCCGCGCCGTTGGGCGCCTTCGGCCGGAAGACGGTCATCAAGGGCTCGCCGATGTCGGTGACGATGCGGTCCTGGAAACCTGAGGTCGCGGTGCGATCCGTCAACCGGGCCAGCGGCAGGACGGCCGGAGCGTTGGGCGGGCGGCCGGGCCAGAGGGGGAGGACCTCCGCCGGGTCGGCGATCTGGCCGGCGGCGGGTGAGGCGGCGGTCGCGGAGGCCAGCGCCAGCAGGGCTCGACGGGGCATTTTCATGATGACACCGGTAGCATTTGCGATTTTCGGGAGCTAGAGGTGGGGGATGCTGACGCGGCGGACAGTCCTGGGCGCGGGCGCGGCGCTGACCCTGGGCGGACCGGCGCATGCGGATGTCGACTATGTCCACCGCCTGTCCCAGGCCTGGGGCGGGCCGATCGATCCGCATCTCGCACACCGGAAGGCGCGCGCCGAGATCGCAAGGATCCACCGACGGGCGGACCGCCTGCTGCGCGGTGCAGGGCTGAAACGTGGGGCAATTGCGTGGCGGCTGGCGACGCTCTTCGCCGACGAACGCTTCCTCTATCCGGACGACGACAGCGGACGGAACCGCGCCGTGGCCGAAATGAACGCGGCGCTGGCTCGCCTGCGCCCACGGCTGGTCGGCGCCTTCCCTTGGCCTGCGCCACCGGCGGAGGTGCGACGGATGCCCGCTCCGGACGAGGAGCGCGGACGGGGCGGCTTTCGCGAGCGCGGCGCCTACTACGTCGACCTGAGGGCGATCCGAGAGCGGCCGGCGTGGACGCTCGGCAGCGTCGCCTTCCACGAGACCGTGCCCGGACATGCGCTGCAGGCCGACCGGCAGGCCGCTGACGGAGGCGCGCCCTATGCAGGGATCTTCGGCGAGGCGTGGGCGACCTATGCCGAACAACTCGCGGTCGATCTGGACGCCTTCGCCGGAGATCCGCGCGCCGAGCTGGGATACCTGCACTGGCGGCTGTTCCGGATGGCGCGGGTGGTCGGAGACACCGGCCAGGGCGCTCTCGGCTGGAGCCTGGACCGGGCCGTCACGGAGATGCGGAGCATACAGGGGCGGTCCATCGCCTTCGTGACCATCGAGGCCGACGCGGCCAGGATGCGCCGCGAGCCCGCGGTGTTCGCGGCCCAGGGACTGGGCGCCCTGGAGATCGCTCGCCTGCGGCCACGGAGCCGCGCCGCCTGGCCGGCGTTTCACGCCGCGATCCTGGCTGACGGCCCGTGCCCGTGCGCTATGCTCGCAGAACGCGTAACCGAGGGGCTCCGCCGATGGACTTGAAGGTCGCCCCGGTTCCCCAGCGGCCCGCCGGCGAGGCGGTCCGCTACCTTGAGGATCTGCTCGAGGAGGTGATCCGCTACCTCGACGGCGACGAGGCCGCTGCCCTCGTGGCGCGCGCCCGCGACGTGGCGCGGCAGGACGACGAGGAGGCGCTGGAGGCGCTGTTCTCGTCCCTGCGGTCCGATCAGGCGGTCTATCTTGCGCGGGCGTTCACCTGCGCCTCCATGCTGTCGAACCTGGGCGAGGACGTCGCCGGCCGCCGCCAGGCGGCTGTGGCCGAGGCCGAAGACGACGAGGTCCCGCACACCCTGGCCCAGGCGGCTGTGCGGGTCGGCGCCAAGGCGGCGGCGCGGATCGTGCCGACGATGGCGGTCGCCCCCGTGCTGACCGCCCACCCCACCGAGGTCCGCCGCCGCGCGGTGGTGGAGCGCGAAGCCGAGATCGCCCGGCTGATGTCGTTGCGCACCCATCGGCTGGCGCCGAATGTGGAACGGCGGCTCCGCGAGGACCTGTTCCGGGAAGTGGCGCTGCTCTGGAAGGCGCGGATGCACCGCCCCGAGCGGATCAGCCCCGCCGACGAGATCCGCAACTCCCTGGCCATCGTCCGCCGCTCGATCCTGCCGGCGCTGGTCGAACTGTATGACGGCTGGAGCGAACAGTTCGAGACCGCCACGCCGCTGACTCTCGGCTCGTGGTTGGGCGGCGACCGCGACGGCCATCCCGGCGTGACCGGGGAGACGCTGAAGATCGCCATGCGCTCGCAGGCGCGGCTGATCCTGAACCACTACTCCGACGAGGTGCGGCGTCTCTGGTTCGACCTCGCCATCACCGAAGAGCTGTCTCCGGCCAGCGCTGGCGTGACCGCGCTCGCCAACGCCTCGCCCGACCCGTCGGTGCATCGCCAGGACGAGCCCTATCGTCAGGCGGTGCAGGAGATCTGGGAGCGCCTGTCGTCGACCGCCGATCGGATCGCGGGCGGGAACTGGGGAGGCAAGTCCGCCGCCTATGACAGCGCCGCCGAGTTCGTCGCCGACCTGGAGACCATCCGCCAATCGATCCGCAAGCACCTGGGCGAGAAGGTGGTGGGGGCGCGGCTGCGGACCCTCATCGCCACCGCCCGCGCCTGCGGCTTCCATCTGCTGACCATCGACCTGCGCCAGAACGCCGACGTCCACGAGCGGATGATTCACGAGCTGTACGTCCGCGCCGGGGTGAACATCGACTACCTGGGCTCGGACGAGACCGAGCGGGTGCGGGTGCTGTCCAAGGAGCTGAGCCACGACCGGCCGCTGCGCTCGCCCTATCTCGACTACAGCGAGGAGACCGCGCGGGAACTCACGACCCTCGACGCCGCGGCCGAGGTCGTGCGGTTGTACGGCGAGCGGGCTCTCGGCGCCTACATCATCTCCAAGACCGCGACCCTGTCCGACATCCTCGAGCCCCTGGTCCTGCTGAAGCAGGCCGGACTGGTGAAGGGGGGCGACAAGGGCCGCAGCGCGATCCGCATCACGCCGCTGCTGGAGACCATCGGCGATCTGGATCATGGCCCGGAGCTGCTGCGGCAATGGCTGAGCCTGCCCTTGCCGGCGACGCTGTTCGGCGAACCGGCCTGGCGCGAAGTCATGCTGGGCTACTCCGACTCCAACAAAGACGGCGGCTACGTCGCCTCGCGGTTCAACGTCGCCAAGGCGGCGTCGAAGCTGGCGAAGGAGGCCAGCGCCCATGGGGTCGACCTCTGGTATTTCCACGGCCGCGGCGGGTCGGTGGGCCGGGGCGGCGGACCTGCGGCGCAGGCGATCCTGGCGCAGCCGCCCGGCACGGTGAAAGGCCGCCTGCGCCTGACCGAACAGGGCGAGATGATCTCGCGACGCTTCGGCGACGAGCCGACCGCCCGCCGCAACCTGGACAGCATCGCGGCCGCGGTCCTGCTGGCGAGCGCGCGGACGGACATGGCGTCGGATGGCCCGGAGCGGCTGGAGGCCCTGTCCAAGGCGTCGTTCGCGGCCTATCGCGAGCTGGTCTACGAGACCGCGGGGTTCGAGGACTTCTTCTGGGGCGCGACGCCGATCGCCGAGATTGTCGGGCTGAACATCGGCAGCCGACCCGCCTCTCGCACCGCCAGCCGCCGGATCGAGGACCTGCGGGCGATCCCGTGGGTGTTCAGCTGGTCGCAGGCGCGGTTCATGCTGCCGGCCTGGTATGGCTTCGCAGGCGGCGCGGCGCGGGCGGGGCTATCGGCCGACGACCTTCGCGCCCTGGTCGAGGATCAGCTCCTTGCCACCATGGTCTCGAACCTGGAGGTGGCGCTGGCGCAGTCCGATATGGCGATCGCCGCCAAATACGCCGCCCTGCATCCGGCAGGCGCGGCGATCTTCGAGCGCATCCGGGCCGAACACGCCGCAGCCTGCGAGCTTGTGCTGGCGATCCGCGGCGGAACCCGTCTGCTGGACAACCACCCGGCCATGGCGGAGTCGGTCGCCCTGGCGGCCGAGGTGGTCGATCCGCTGAACCATCTGCAGGTGGAGCTGATGGCCCGGCGACGGGCCGGAGACGACGACCCGCAGCTCAAGCTGGCGATCCAGCTCACCGTGGCGGGCGTGGCCTCGGGCCTCCGAAACACCGGCTGATCGCCATATCGCCGCCCTCTTGGCGAGGCTATGCAGCGGCATGCGCAGATTGATCCTCGCCCTTCCGCTCCTGGCGGCGCCCGCCCTGGCCCACGCCGACCCGGTGCAGGAGGCGCGCTCGGCGACCGGCGCCTGCCTCGCCGCCGTAATCGACAACGCGCCGGTGGAGGACATCGACGGCGACGACGTGGTCATTCGCCGGGGCAAGGATCCGGTGAGCTGCACGGTGCGCGTCGACGCCGGCCAGCCGGTCCTGGTGCGCGACGCCGTGCTGGTCGCGGTGAAGCGCCGGGCCGAGCTGTTCGTGCCCGCGAAGACCTCCTGGGAAGGCGGCGGCATGGCGAGCCGTGAGACCTACTGCAATCTTCCGGGGCGCCGCGCCCTAGCCGTCTTCGTCAGCACCGCTCGCCCCGGCCAAACCCCGGTGTTGACCGCCACCGTCTTCGAGACGGCGGCGCGCGATCCGCGATGCGACAAGGATCTCGGGCTGCAGACCGTCGCGGCGATGGACGGCGCTTCCGGGGCGACGGTGGCCGCGCCGTCCGACGCCGCACCCGCGGTCGCCGGGCAGGCCGGCGACCCGGCGCCGGTCGCTGAGATCCCGGCGCCGCCGCCCAGGACGAAGAAGCCCAGCCTGCTGCGTCGCATCCCCGGCCTGCGCCGCGACTGACGGCGGGAAGGGGCTATCAAGGCCACCCCTCGGCGTTCGATGATGCCGGCGACGCATCGGGAGGACGCATGGACGAGGACCGGCTGACGGGCGACTGGAAGTTCCTCCAGGTCGAGCAGCGGGAGCATGTGGTCGAGGTCGCCCTGGCGCGTCCCGAGGCCCGCAACGCCCTGAACGGCGAACTGATGGCCGAGCTGACGGAGGTCGCTCGGCGCCTGCGCCTTCGGACCGACGTGCGCGCCGTGATCCTGACCGGCGCCGCCGACTTCTTCTCCGCGGGCGCGGACCTCGCGGCCAGCGAGGCGCGGCGGGCGCAGCCAAGCCTGATCGAGAGCCGCCGTGCGGTCATGGCGGGGCCGGACATGTGCCGCGCCTGGGCCGAGATCGAGGCCGTCACGATCGCGGCCATCGAGGGCTACTGCATTGGCGGCGGCGCGGCGCTGGTCCTGTCCTGCGACTTTCGGGTGATGGGCGAGGGCGCCTACCTGCGCTTGCCCGAGGTCCCGCTGGGCATGAACATGAGCTGGCGCAGCCTGCCGGGGATCGTGGCGCTGGTCGGGCCGTCGCGCGCCAAGCAGTTCGTGATGTTCGGCGAACCCGTCGACGCGGTCCGCTGCCTCGACTGGGGTTTCGCGGACGAAGCCGTCGGCAAGGGCGAGGCCCTGGCGGCCGCACGCGTCTGGGCCGCGAAGGTCGCCGGCCTTCCGCCGCTGCCCGTGCGAATGACCAAGGAGGCGGTGAACGCGGTTACGGCCGCGACGGCGCACGCCTCGATCTACATGGATCGCGACCAGTACCTGCTGGCGACGTCCAGCCGGGACTTCCGGGAGGGCGTCGCCGCCTTCCGCGAGAAGCGGCCGGGCCGGTTCACCGGCGAATAGCCTTCGTCAACGCGTCGGCGCTTAAGCGTTGCGAGCCATGAGTCCGCCATCCACGGGGATGGTGGCGCCGGTGATGTAGGACGCCGCCGGCAGGCACAGGCTGAGCGTCATGTGCGCCACTTCCTCGGGTCGGCCATAACGGCGCAGGGCCGTGCGGCGCCGGGCGTAGGTCTGCTTGTCGTCGTCGGGCACGTTGGCCGTCATGCCGGTCAGGATCGGGCCGGGGCAGATACAGTTGACGGTGATCCCCTCCGGGCCGAGCTCCACGGCCAGCGCCCGGGTCAGGCCGGTCACCCCCGCTTTCGCGGCGGAATAAGGGCTATCCCGGCTGGTCGCGCCCAGGGCCTCGGTCGAGGCGATGTTGACGATCCGAGGATGATCCGACTTGCGCAGATGGGGCAGGGCGGCGCGGATGATCCGCTGGTGCGACGTGAGGAGTACGCCCAACGCCCGGGTCCAGACTGTGTCATAGTCCGGGTGGTCGATCGGGCAGAAGGCCGAGATGCCCGCGTTGTTGACGACGATGTCGAGGCGGCCGAACCGCTGGGCCACCGCGGCGACGACCGCCTCGATGGCGGACGGGTCCGAAACGTCCAGCGGCCAGGCCTCGGCGCTGCCGCCCGCGGCGCGGATGGCAGCGACCACGGGCTCGCAGGCTTCGGCGGAAACGTCGGTCACGGCGACGTGGGCGCCCTCGGCCGCGAATACCTCCGCGGTGGCTTTGCCCATGCCGGATGCGGCGCCGGTGATGAGCGCGACGGCGCCCGCGACGGATCGACTGCTCATGTCCGTTATCGCCCCTGGAACACGGGCTCGCGCTTCTCGAGGAAGCTGGCGACGCCCTCCTTGTGGTCTTCGGTCTGCATCAGGAGGCGGATCTTTTCGATCGCCCAGGCGCCGATCTCGCGCGGATCGCCATAGGCGAAGCGGGAGAGGCCGGCCTTCAGATGGCGGACGGCCAGCGGCGGGTTGGCGGCGATCCGGCCGGCGAGGTCACGCGCCGTCGCCATCAACTCCCCGTGCAGCGTCACCTTGGTGACGAGCCCGATCCGCAGCGCCTCGGCGGCGTCGAATACATCGCCTGTGAACAGCAGCTCAGCGGCCTTGGCCGGGCCCACCACGGCGGGCAGGCGGTAGAACCCGCCCACGTCGCAGACGAGGCCGCGCTTGACGAACAGCTCGCCGAACTTGGCCTTCTCCGACGCGATGCGGATGTCGGCGAACAGCGCCAGTTCCATGCCCCAGCCGACCGCGGCGCCGTTGATGGCGGCGATCACCGGCTTGTCGCACTCCAGCGCCGCGATGGCGGCGGGGGTGGCCTGATAGGTCACCGGCAGGGTGCGCTTCGACACCGGCTTCGGCCCGGCCATGATCTCGCCCACGTCATCGCCGGAACAGAAGGCTGGATCGGCGCCCGTGACGATGACGCAGCGCACCTCGTCGTCCGCGGCGCAGAGGCGCAGCGCCTGCTCAAGCTCGTCATAGGCCTGGTAGTTCAGTGCGTTCCGCCGCTCGGGACGGTTCAGCATCACGGTCGCGACGTGGTCCTCCAGCGTGCAGAGGACATGTTCGAACGCGGCGCTCTTCTCGGTCAGCGAGACCATGGGCGCTCCTCCCTTTTCCCGATGCTGGCACGGCGGGAAAAGCGGTCAACCGTGACGCCAGGGCAGTCTTGCCAGCGGGGGGACGGCGGACGAAGCATGCCGGCCGGGAGGACGAACAATGCCAGAATTCCGCACGGTCGACGGGGGGAAAGCGAAGATCCGGGTGGCCGTGGAGGGCGAGGGGCCGCTGGTCCTGATGGTCCATGGCTTTCCTGAGAGCTGGTACTCCTGGCGCCACCAGATCGGGCCGATCGCCGAGGCCGGCTTCACCGCCGTGGCGATGGACGTGCGCGGCTATGGCGGTTCGGACAAGCCGAAGAGCGTCGACGCCTATTCCATGGAGCAACTCACCGGCGACGTGGCGGGCGTGGCCAAGGCGCTGCAGCCCGATGCGCCGGCGATCCTGATCGGCCACGACTGGGGCGCGCCGATCGTCTGGAACACCGCCCTCAGCCGCCCGGAGGCGATCCGAGCGGTGGCCGGGCTGTCGGTGCCCTACACCGGCGTGCCGGCGCGGCCGTTCACCGAGATCTTCGCCGAGGCCTTCACCAGCAAGGGGATTTTCTTCTACCAGGCCTGGTTCCAGGACGTGGGGCCGCCAGAGGCCGAGGCGGAGGCCGACGTCCGCGACTTCCTGCGAAAGTTCTATTACGGCATCTGCGGCGACGCCCCGCCTGGCACCTGGCCGCTGAAGAAGCACGGCGCGAGCCTGCTCGAAGGCATGGTCGATCCCGACCCGTTCCCCGCCTGGCTGACGCCGGAGGACCTCGACTACTATGTCGCCGAGTTCGAGATCTCGGGCTTCTTCGGTCCGATCAGCCGCTATCGGAACCACGAGCGTGACTTCGAATGGCTGCAGGCCTTCAAGGATCGCAAGCTCGAGATGCCGACCTTGCTGATCGGCGGCGATCGCGACCCCGCGTTCAATGGCTTCGGCCGCATTCCCGACCCGTCCGCCCTGATGCGGCAGCACGTGACCGACCTGCGCGGCGCCCACGTGCTGCCGGGATGCGGACACTGGACCCAACAGGAGCGGCCGGCCGAGACCACCGCGATCCTGCTCGACTGGCTGAGAGGGCTCTGACCATGGTTGATCTGGAACTTCGGCAGGACGGCGACGTCATCTGGGCGACCATGAACCGGCCCGACCGGCTGAACGCGCTCTCGCGCAACCTGGTGACCGAGCTGCGCGAATTCTTCGTCGACCTCTACTGGCGGCGGGACGTGCGGGTGGTGGTGCTGCAGGGCGCGGGCAAGGCCTTCTGCGCCGGCCTCGACCTCAAGGAGAGCAACGATCCGGGCGGCTCTCAGCGCTCCATCGGCGCCGGGCTCACCCGACAACGCGAGATCAGCGAGATCGTCATCGCCATGCGGCGCTGTCCGCAGCCGATCATCGCCTGCGTGAACGGGGCGGCGGCGGGCGGCGGCTTTGCTCTGGCCCTGGCCTCGGACGTTCGGATCGCCACGCCGAACGTCCGCATGAACGCGGCCTTCATCCGCATCGGGCTCTCGGCCTGCGACATCGGCGTGAGCTATTTCTTGCCGCGGATGGTCGGCTCGTCGGTGGCGGCGGAGTACATGCTCACGGGCCGGTTCATCGACGCCGAGCGGGCCTACCAGCTCGGCCTCGTCAGCCGCGTTGTGCCCCAGGAGCAGCTCGAAGCCGAGGCTCAGAGCTTCGTCGACGACATGCTGCATGCAACACCGCTCGGCCTGCGCCTCACCAAGGAGGCGCTGAACCATGCCATCGACGCGCAGGGGCTGGAGGCGGCGATCGCCATGGAGGACCGCAACCAGATCCTCGCCAGTTCGGACGGCGACTTCGGCGAGGGCGTCCGCGCGTTCCTCGAGAAGCGCAAGCCGCAGTACACGCGCCGGGAGGGTTGAACGTGATCGAGCTCTGGCACTGTCCTGACGCGCGCTCGTTCCGGCCGCTGTGGGCGCTGGAAGAGCTCGGACTGAAGTACGAACTGCACCTGCTGCCGTTCCCGCCGCGGGTGCGCGAGCCGTCGTTCCTGGAGATCAATCCTCTGGGCACGATCCCGGCGATGCGCGACGGCGAAACCTTCATGACCGAGAGCGCGGCCATGGTGCAGTACCTAGCCACCCGCCACGGCCCCAGCGATCTGGCCGTGGCGGTGGACGAGCCGGACTACGGCGCCTGGCTCAACTGGCTGCACTTCGGCGAGGCGACGCTGACGTTTCCCCAGACGTTGGTGCTGCGCTATCGGCGGTTCGAACCGGGCAAGGCCGAGGTGGTCGCCGACGACTACGCCAAATGGTTCCTCTCGCGCCTCCGCCAGGTCGATCGCGCGCTCTCGGATGGCCGCGAGTGGCTTTGCGCCGGCCGGTTCACTGGCGCAGATATTTCAGTGGGTTATGCGCTTCTGCTCGCGCGCACGCTGAAGCTGGATGTGAATTTCTCGCCCGCGGTCGCCGCCTACTGGGAGCGGCTGCGCGAGCGACCTGGATTCAAGGCCGCAAAGAAGGCCCAGAAGATCGAACTGGATGAGTCGCTGTCGTCGTGATCACGCTCTTTGACCACCCGCTTTCGCCCTATGCGCAGAAGGTGAAGATCAGCCTGGTCGAGAAGGGCCTGGCCTATGAGGCGGTGCTGCCTGGCGGCCTGGGCGCGGGTGGAGCGGCCGGCGAGTTCGTCGAGGCCAATCCGCGGGCCGAGGTGCCGGCGCTCGTCGATGGCGAGGTGCGGATCTTCGACTCCACCATCATTCTTGAGTATCTCGACGACGCCTATCCGACTCCGCCGATGCGTCCCGCCAGCCCCGCAGACCGGGCGCGAGTGCGGATGCTCGAGGAGGTGATGGACACCCACTTCGAGGCCATCAACTGGGGCCTTTCCGAGATCCGCTGGTTCCGCCGAGCCGAGGGCGCGGCGGCCGAGGCCCTTACCGCGGCGGCGCGCCGGCAGACCGACGGCTTCTATGCGTGGCTGGAACGCCAGCTCGGTGACCGGGAATGGTTCAACGGCGACACGTTCGGCTGGGGCGACCTCAGCGTCGTACCCTACCTGAACGGCTCAGTCGGCCACGGTCACCCGCCGCCCGCCGGATCGAGGCTGGAGGCTTGGCTGGCCCGCGCCAACGCCCGCCCGTCGGTGGCCCGCTGCGTTGCGGACATCGCCGCGCTCAACGCGGCTGGTGCGGCGATGACGAATGTCGCCGAGCTGGTCGAGAAGGGCCTTTTCAAGCGCGAATACCGCGACCACCGGCTGGAGTGGATGATCAAATCGGGCGGCGTCGAGGTGGTGCTGAAGGGGCTGGAGCGCGACAACATCCGGTTCGCGCCGGACTTCGGCTGACCGGCGCGGAAATCGGTCCGATCTTGACGTGGCGTCCCCGTTGCGGCCCCCGGCGGCTGGCGTAGGCTCCGCCCGGACAAGAATAAGAGGAAACCGGCCATGAGCCCCGCCGACGACCAGGCGGCCGCCCCGACGCTGGCGCCGTTCAAGCCCCTGCCGCAGAAGGCTCCCGACCTCTCCGTCGAGAAGACGGCGGACGGGACCTACTACGTGCGGTCGAACCACCCGCCCGCCGAGGGGCCGCGGTCGATCGCGCACCTGCTGGCCGAGCGCGCGGCCGAGCATCCGGACCGGCCCTACATCCTGCAGCGCGAGCCCGGCCACGGCCCCTGGCGGGGCGTCACCTATGGGGAGGCCAAGCGGGCGGCGGACGGCATCGCGCAATGGCTGCTCGACCACGGCCTCACCGGCGCCGACAGCGTCATGGTGCTTTCCGCCAACTCGGTCGAGCACGCCCTGATGATGCTGGGTTGCTATACGGCCGGCGTGCCGATCGCTCCGATCAGCCCGGCCTACAGCCTGATCTCCACCGACCACGCCAAGCTGAAACACTGCTTCGCCACCGTTCGGCCCAAGGCGGTTTTCGCCCAGGACAGCGCGATGTTCGCCCGGGCTTTCGAGACTCTGAGGGCGCTGGATCCGAGCCTGCAGTTCATCTCGGTAGACGGCGGTGCGGGCACGACGCCGCTCTCGGATCTCACCGCGACCGAGCCCACCGCGGCGGTGGAGGCGGCCCGCGAGGCCCTGACCCACGCGACGGTCGCCAAGTACCTGTTCACGTCCGGCTCCACGGGCATGCCCAAGGGCGTTCCGCAGACCCACGGCATGTTCGCAGGCGTGATCGCCGGCACCGAGGGCCTGCGGGCCGAGCCGGCCGATCCCGACGTGATCCCGCAGTCGCTGGAATGGATGCCCTGGAGCCACATCTCGGCCGGCAACATCAGCTTCAACGGCGCGATGTGGGCGGGCGCGACCCTGCACCTCGACGAGGGCAAGCCGATCCCCGGCCAGTTCGAGACCACCATCAAGAACCTCTACGAGGTCTCGCCGATGGTGTTCGGCTCCGCGCCAGTCGCTTTCGGCATGCTTGTGGAGGCCATGGAGCGCGACCCGGCGCTCCGGAAGAGCTTCTTCAAGAACCTGCGCAGCATGGGCTACGGCGGGGCGACGCTGTCGACCGACGTATCCGAGCGCCTGCAGCGCCTGGCGGTCGCCGAGACCGGCCATCGCATCCCTCTGACCACCATGTACGGCGCGACGGAGACCCAGGGCATCACGGTGGTGCACTGGATCACCGACCTGGTCGGCCTGATCGGCCTGCCGCTGCCGGGCATCACGCTCAAGCTGGTCCCCAACGGCTCGAAGCTGGAAGTGCGGGTCAAGGGGCCGACGGTGACGACCGGCTACCACAATGATCCCGAGAAGACGGCCGCCGCCTTCGACGAGGAAGGGTTCTACAAGCTGGGCGACGCCTGCCGGTTCCTCGACCCGGAGCGGCCGGAGCTGGGCCTGGTCTTCGACGGCCGGGTCACCGAGGACTTCAAGCTGGACTCCGGGACTTGGGTGTCGGTCGGCACCCTGCGGCCGGAGCTGGTCGCCGCCTGCAGTCCCTACGCCTTCGACATGGTGATCGCCGGCCAGGACAAGCCGTTCGCCTCGGCGCTGATCTGGCCGTCGCCGGCGGCGCTGCCGACCCTGGGCGACAATCCGCTGGCGAAGCTGAACGAAGTGCTGCGGGCGCGGATCGCGGAATTCAACAAGACCTCAGGTGGCTCCTCGCGTCGCATTGCACGGTTCGCGGTGATGCTGGAGCCGCCGTCCATCGATGCGGGCGAGATCACCGACAAGGGTTATGTGAACCAGCGCGCCACGCTGGATAACCGCAAGGCGCTGGTCGACGCGATCTACGCTGAGCCGCCGGGCCCGGGTGTGGTGGTCGTCTAGATGACCGAGATCATCCTTCACCACTACGACACCTCGCCCTTCTCCGAGAAGGTGCGGCTGATGCTGGGCGTCAAGGGTCTGGCGTGGCGCTCAGTCATCCAGCCGGTGATCATGCCGAAGCCAGACCTGATCCCTCTGACCGGCGGCTATCGCCGGATCCCGGTCATGCAGATCGGAGCCGACGTCTACTGCGACTCGCAGGTGATCATGGCTGAGCTCGAGCGTCGCTTCCCGGACCCGCCGGTGGTGCGCGGCGCGGACTGGGCGGTGAACCTTTGGGCGGACCGGCTCTGGTTCCAGGCGAGCGTTGCGGTGATCTTTGGCGAAATCGGTGACGCAGTCCCCAAAGAGTTCGTCGCCGACCGGGAGAAGCTGTCCGGCCGGCCCTTCGACGTGGCCGCCATGAAGGCGGCGGCGCCGTTCATGCGCGCTCAATGGCGGGCCTACGCCGCCTGGATCGAGGACGGACTGGCCCGGGGTGACTACCTGGGCGGCGCGACCCCTTCGCTGGCCGATGTCGCGGCGTGGATGAACGTCTGGTGGACCGCGTCGGCGGCGCCTGCCCAGGCGCAGGCGATGCTGGCCGGCCTCGACCGGACTCGGGCATGGGTCGAGCGGTTGCGCGCGATCGGCCATGGCCGCCGGAGCGAAATGACGCCTGGCGAGGCCCTCCAGGCGGCTCTGACGGCGACGCCGGACGAAAGCGTCGGCTGCGATCCCCACGATCCGTCGGGCCTGAAGCGCGGCGATGCCGCCGTTGTCCAGGCCGACGACTACGGCCGCGATCCCGTCGAGGGTACGCTCGTCGGCCTGACCCGCGACCGCGTCACCCTGGCTCGCGAGTGCGGCGAGCTGGACGTGACGCATGTGCATTTTCCGCGCGCCGGCTATGTGCTGGCCCGCCGCTAGGAGGACCTTTCCATGAACGACCGCGTGAGCGTGGACATCCAGGGCGGCGTCGCCGACGTCCGTCTGGTCCGCACCGACAAGATGAACGCCCTCGACAATGCGATGTTCGAGGCGCTGATCCAGACCGGCGAGCGGCTGAAGGGCGAAGCCGGCCTGCGCGCCGTGGTCCTGTCGGGCGAGGGACGGGCGTTCTGCGCCGGGCTCGACATGGGCAACTTCTCGCAGATGGCGTCGGGCGAGCGGGCCAAGGGCCAGGGCACGACCGGCGCGCTGGTGACCGCCAACCGTACGCCTGGGGGTTCGAACCGCGCCCAACACGCCGTCATGGTGTGGCGCGAGATCCCGGTGCCGGTGATCGCCGCCGTGCACGGCGTGGCGTTCGGTGGCGGCTTCCAGCTCGCCTGCGGCCCGGACATGCGCTTCGTGGCGCCCGACACCAAGATGTCGGTCATGGAGATCAAGTGGGGCCTGGTGCCCGACATGGCGGGCCTG
Organism: Pseudomonadota bacterium; assembly: GCA_046725615.1. Lineage (GTDB taxonomy): Bacteria > Pseudomonadota > Alphaproteobacteria > Caulobacterales > Caulobacteraceae > Phenylobacterium. Next base: position 10,224 of record JBKOYY010000091.1, on the reverse strand, counting down.
GTGCTGATGCGCCAGCTGGTCCGGGACGATGTCGCCCGCGAGCTGACCTATTCGGGCCGGATCTTCTCGGGCGAAGAGGCGCTGCAGCTCGGCTTCGCTACGCGCGTCACGGCCGATCCGCGCGCCGAGGCGCTGGCCTATGCGAAGGACGTGGCCGGCAAGAATCCGCACGCCATCCGCGCCGCCAAGCGGCTGCTGAACCTGGCCGCCGAGGCCGATCAGCGCGAGATCCTGATGGAGGAGAGCCGGGAGCAGACGGCCCTGATCGGCTCGCCCAATCAGGTCGAGGCCGTCATGGCCAACATGCAGAAGCGGGCGCCGAACTTTGCGGAGGCCGAGGTCGAAACCCCGGCGCCAGTTCCGTTCGGCGCCGCCTGAAGCCTTACGAGCCGGGCGTCTGGGTCGCGAGGGCGGCGAGCTTCGGGTCGCCGCTCCGCACCATCACGGTGCGGTAGGTATTCCGGACGCAGGCGCGGTGCGCGTCGATGAGCGTCGTCATGACGGCTTCCTTGGCGCAGGCGCGCTGGGCAGCCTTCCAAACGTCGCGGGAAACCTGTTCGGGAGCCTTGCCGGCGACCGGCAGCGTATGGGTCTGGGCGAGGGCCGGCGCGGCCAGGAAGGCGCTCGCGGCGGCGGTCAGGGCGAGAAGTCGCGTCATCACGGTCGTACCTCTGTCGGTCAGGGCCAACCCGATCCGGAACGCTCCTCCCACCGGTGCGGATCTCAAGGCCCAGCTTCCGGTCGCACGATCAGATAGTTTGGGTACGCGAACTCGCAAGGGCTGCTGCGCCATTTGGCGAAGCAGCCCTGCAAAGAGAATTAGTTCGAAGCCAGTTCCAGCTTCGCCGCGGCGGCGAGCGCCGGGTCGTTGGCCTTCGCGACGGCCTGGGCGATCGCGTACTTGTAGCACGAGGCGTACATCTCGCGCGGGAAGCTCGCGCCCACGGTGGCCTGACGGCAGACCTTCTTGGCCGCGGCGGAGATTTCGGTGTGCAGCTGCTCGGTCGACTTGCCGACGGTGGCGATACGGACCGACTGGGCGGCGGCCGGCGAGGCGATGAGGGCGGCGACGGCAGCGGCGGTCAGGAGACGGATCATGATTTCGCTCTATGGATCAGGGTTGCATCAACCCCTTTCCGGCGTTCCTCTCGGCCGAACAGTCGGAGACTGCCGCTCACGATCTGCCACCAGCCGATGACCAATGATTCCGTCGTTCCCGGGGCCGTGCAAGCGTAAAGTTGCTGCGCCGCAGCAACATTGTTGCGTTGCACAGTGAACAGCGATCACCCGCGGCCGATGAAGGGCATCTTGGTGGCCATCACCGTCATGAACTGTACGTTCGCCGAAAGCGGCAGCCCGGCCATGTAGAGGACAGCGTCCGCGACGGCCGCCACGTCCATCACCGGTTCGGGTTTCAGCGACCCGTCGGCCTGCGGTACGCCCTTCGCAATCGCTTGCGTCATAAGGGTTTCGGCGTTGCCTATGTCGATCTGGCCGCAGGCGATGTCATAAGCCCGACCGTCCAACGAGGTGGAGCGGGTAAGGCCGGTGATGGCGTGCTTGGTGGCGGTGTAGGCGATCGACCGGGGGCGCGGCGCGTGGGCCGAGATCGACCCGTTGTTGATGATGCGGCCGCCCCGCGGGTCCTGGGCCTTCATGAGGCGGAATGCCGCACGGGTACAGAGAAAGGCGCCGGTGAGATTCACGTCCACGACGCGTTTCCAGTGGTCGAGGGCGTGGTCCTCTATGGCTGTCGGAGGCGCGCCGGTCCCGGCGTTGTTGAACAGCAGATCGAGGCGTCCGAAGCGATCCTTCGCAGCCTCGAAGAGGGCGTCGACCGACGCCTCCTCGGCGACATCGGCAGGCTGCACCAGCGCCTCGCCGCCCTGGGCCAGGCCGGCGGTTTCCTGCAGCTGGGGCGCGCGGCGACCCGCCAGCACCACGCTCCAGCCCTCTCGCAGTAGCGCCAGGGACACAGCTCGCCCGATACCCGTCCCGGCGCCGGTGATGATGGCGACCTTTGGCATTGCGCTCTCCCGCGGGCGACCTTAGCCCTCCGCCCACCTGCCATACCGGAGATGCGAGGACCATGGCCGAGCTGCCCCCGCCGCCGACCGACGTGGAGATCGTCGTGGTCCATCCGCCGCGACTGGCCCCGCTGGGGGGCGAGGCGGCGTTCAGCGCCGTCCGCATCGCGCCCGAGACGCTCAGGACGGAACCGCGACTTGATGAGGCGCTGAAGAGCGCGCCGGGCGTGTCGCTGTTCCGCCGCACCGGCAGCGGCGGCGCCAATCCCACGACCCAAGGCCTTTCGCTGCGATCCATCGCGCCGTCGGGCGCGGGGCGGGCCTTGGTGACCCTGGACGGCGCGCCCCAGAACGACCCCTTTGGCGGCTGGGTGATCTGGAGCGCTTTGCCCTCGGAGGGGATCGAGAGCGCCACAGTGGTGCGCGGCGCCGGCGCCGGCCCGTACGGCGCCGGCGCGCTGACCGGCGTCGTCGCCCTGGAGGAGCGCGCCGCCGTGTCGGGCCTGGCCGCGGCTGAGGTGTCGGCCGGCTCGCGGGACAGCTACCGGGGCGTGCTCTCCGGCGGCCTGCCCGGCGTTCTGGCGACGGTGGCCGCCTCTCGAAGCGACGGCTACCACGCCGTTCGTGGGGCCCGCCGGGGGGCGGCGGACACGCGGCTGCGGATGGACGACGCCTCGGCTGCGCTGCGGGTCCAGCGCGACCTCGGTGACGTCCAGGCCGCTGTGCGGGTCGCCGCCTTTCAGGTGAACCAGCAGGCCGGACTATCCGGGGCGCGGTCCAACGCGTCCGGCGCCTCATTGACTCTGACCCTGGCCCGACCGGCCGAGGATGGCGTCGGCGGCTGGCGCCTGCAGGGATGGGCCCGCGCCAGCGACCTTGAGAACAGCTCGGTCGCCGTCGCCGCCAATCGGGCGACCACGACACCCGCAAACGACCAGTACGACACGCCCGCGACGGGGTACGGCCTCAACGCCGCCTGGCAGGGCCGGCAGGGCGCCCTGGTCTGGGAGGTCGGGGCGGACGTTCGGCTGGCCGATGGCAAGGAGCAGGAGCTGTTCCGCTTCCAGAACGGCGCGTTCACCCGGGACCGGACGGCGGGCGGCAAGACCCTGGTGGCCGGCGCCTACCTCGAGGCCGCCGTCGACGAGGGTCCGTGGCTGGCCACCGCCGGCGTGCGGGTCGACCGGGCGCGGGCCTACGACGCCGTGCGCATCGAGCGCGACGCCGCAACCGGTGCGGTGCTTCTGAACCAGGCCGCCGCCAATCGGTCGGACACGGTGCCGACGGGCCGCCTCGGCCTGCGCTACGAGCTGGCTGACGGCGTCTATGTGCGCGGGGCCGCCTATGCAGGATTCCGCGCGCCTACCCTTAACGAGCTTCACCGGCCCTTCCGGGTCGGCAACGACATCACCGAGGCCAATCCGAACCTGAAGCCGGAGACGCTGCAGGGATTGGAGGCCGGCATCTCCAGCGAGGGTGCAATTCGCTGGGCCGCTACCGTCTTCTACAACCGCCTCAAGGACCCGATCACCAACGTCACAATCGGGATCGGCCCCGGCAACTTTCCCACCGCTGGCTTCGTCCCGGCCGGCGGAACATTGCGTCAGCGCCGGAACGCCGGCGAGATCGAGGCCTGGGGCCTGGAGGGGGAGGCGTCCGGGGCGGCGGGCGAGAGGGCTTCCTGGCGGATGGCTGCGGCCTACACCGACGCCGAGGTGAACGGAGGCGTCGCCGCGCGGCAGCTTACGGGGCTCCGGCCCGCACAGACGCCGCGTTGGACGGCGACGGCCGGTGTCAACTGGCGCCCGCTCGAGGCTCTCTCGCTGGCGGCTGACGCGCGGTACGAGAGCGCGCGTTGGGAGGACGATCTGAACACCCGTCGCCTGGGGGCTGGCGTCCAGGTGGACGCCCGGGCCGCCTGGCGACTGTCGCCCACCCTGGAGGCCTTCGTGGCGGCCGAGAACGTCTTCGACGAGACGCTGGAAGTGGGGGAGACGGCGGACGGCGTCGAGAGCTACTCGGCGCCGCGCACGATCCGGGTGGGGATCAGCTTCCGCCGCTGATCACTCGGCCTTGGGCGGCGCTGCGCCGCCCATCATGGCCGCGAACTCGGGACGGATGTCCTTGGCGCCCTTCTCCGCGATATGCTGGGCGATGCGGGCGCCCATGGCGGCCATGGTCTGACCTGTGAACTCGGCCTTGTTGCCGCCCACCCAGGCGATCGACGCCTCGCGGTTCTCGTTCAGCTGCTGGAATTTGGGGGCCACATACCGGGCGATCAGCTCATAGCTGAGCTTCTTCTGCTCCCAGGGCGCCCAGTTGTGGTCCATGAGCAGGAAGGCGCCGAAGCCGCCGCTTTCGTCCACAAGCTGCTGGATACGGTTCACCGCGTCCTCAGGCGTGCCGATCACGGCGGTGCCGCTCTCGATCAGCGCCTTCACGGGGTCGGGGCCCTCGGGGACCACCGGCAGGTTTGCGATCTCGCGGAAGTAGTAGATCCACTTCTCCAGGCCGAAGCGGATGTCCTCCATCGCCTGTTCGCGGGTTGGCGCGATGTGCATCGGCCCGACCAGGCGCCAAGCCTGTCGGTCCATGGTCTTGCCGTGGTCGGCGGCCAGTTCGTTGGCGATGTTCCAGTTCGAGGCCAGGGCGTTGAAGCCCGCGGCGCCTGTCGCGCCCAGCGACAGCAGTCCCAGGCCGTGGCGGCCCGCGGCGCGGGCGCCGGTCGGCGAGACCTGGCTGGCCACCGAGATCTCCACGGACGGACGCGAATAGGGCGTCATCTGCAGGCGGGCCTGCCAGAGCTCGAACCAGTCGGACTTGTGGGTGACCTCCTCGCCGCGGAGCAGGCGAACCAGGACGTCCAAGGCCTCGTCCATGCGGTCGCGCTGCTTTTCAGGCGGAATGCCCATCATGCGGGCGTCCGAGATCAGCGCGCCCGGACCGACGCCGAACATCACCCGGCCGCGAGTCATGTGGTCGAGCTGGTTGATGCGGTCGGCCAGCATCAGGGGGTGGTGGTAGGGCAGCGAGGAGACGCCCGTTCCCAGCCGGATGTGCTTCGTGCGCTCGGCGGCGGCGGCGATGAACAGCTCGGGGCTGGCGATGAGCTCGTAGCCAGCCGAATGGTGCTCGCCGATCCAGGCTTCCTCGAAGCCCAGGCGGTCCATGTGCTCCACGAGCTCCAGGTCGCGCTGGAGGGCGAGCGTGGGGTTTTCGTCCACGGGATGGAAGGGAGCGATGAAGGCGCCGAAGCGCAGGCGCGGGCCGAACATATGAATCCTCCGGAGCCGCGGTTCGTCCGCGGGCGTTTCGGAGCCGACCATAGCTGCGCCGAAGGCGGCCTGCGAGGCTGTCGCCGCGTCAGCGTCGAGACTTGCCCCGGGGGTCGCGCTCCCGCTCAAGGAAGCGCAGCACCGCCCGCTCGCAGGCCCGGGTTTCGGCGCTCGGCTTCACGTCCAGTCGTCCATCGGAGTAGGCCTCCAGCACGGCGGGGTGGATGTAGGCGCTCCGGGCCACGGCGGCGGTGTTGCCCAGCAGTCCGGCCACAGCCTGGACGCAGGTGTTGGCGACCCGTCTCGCCTCGGCTTCGGCGGCCGCAGGTTTGCTGAGGGCCAGCGCCTGCGCCGCGGCGACGGTCCCCGCCCAGGTGCGGAAGTCCTTGGCTGAAAAGTCCTCGCCCATCGCCTCGCGGATGTAGCCATTGACGTCGGCGCTCTCGACCGCGTGCTGCGCCCCATCGTCGTCGACGTACTGGAACAGCCGTTGCCCCGACAGGTCCTGGCAGGCCTTGACCACGCGCGCCAGGCGTCGGTCGTTGAAGCCGGTCCGATGGATCTTGCCGCTCTTGCCGCGGAACTCGAACACCGCCCGGGTCGCGCCAATCCTGGCGTGTCGGTCGCGGAGCGTCGTTAGGCCGAAGCTCTTGTTCTGGCGAGCGTATTCGCGGTTGCCAACGCGGATCAGCGTCAGCTCCATCACGCGGACGACGGCGGCCAACACCTTCTCCCGGGGGAGGCCGCGGCGGGCGAGGTCGGCGTCCACGCGCCGGCGCAGCCGGGGCAGGGCGCGCCCGAAGGCGATCACCCGGTCGAACTTGTGGCCGTCGCGGGCGGCGCGCCAGTCCGCATGGTAGCGGTATTGCTTGCGGCCCTTCTGGTCCCGCCCCACGGCCTGGATGTGGCCGCTGGCTGATGGACAGATCCACACGTCGGTCCAGGCTGGAGGGATCGCCAGCGCGCGGATGCGGTCCAGCGTCGTCTCGTCGGTGACGGGCCGGCCCTTCGCGTCCACATAGTTGAAGCCGTGTCCCCGCGCGGGTCTGCGGCGCAGGCCGGGGTCCTGGTCGCTGACATAGGTCAGGCCTCGCGCGGCGGGCGGCGTTGGTGCGGCGGTGCTGTGGGTGTCTTTCGGCATCCCGGCCTCTCTCCCGGCCGGGCGGCAACGTGGTATGCGGACGCCGGTTCCTTTCCACGCCGCAGGATCAGCTTGAACTACCGCCACGCCTTTCACGCCGGGAACTTCGCAGATCTCGTCAAGCATGCGGCGCTTCTGCGACTGCTCTCCAGGCTGACCGCGTCCGGCGACCCGCTGACGGTGATCGACACTCACGCTGGTCGCGGCCTCTATGATCTGGCCGGTCCTGAGGCGAGGAAGTCGGGCGAGGCCGAGGCCGGGATCGTGCGGCTCATGCACGACAGGGACGCGCCCGCCGAGTTCGCGGCGCTCACCCGTTCGGTCTCGGCGCTCAATCGCGGCGGCGATGTACGGCGATATCCGGGCTCGCCCTGGCTCATCGCCGAGGCGCTCCGGCCGACTGACCGCTACCTGGCCTGCGAGCTGCGCAAGGAGGAGCATGACGCGCTCGCGGCGGCCCTGAAGGGGCGGCCCAATGTGCGGACGCTGAACGCCGACGGCTACGCCGCGGCGGGCGCTGAGGCGCCGAGTCGTGGCCGGGTTCTCGCCCTTATCGACCCGCCGTTCGAGAAGCCGGACGACTATGAGCGCATTGTCGACACGCTAAGCGCGATGCGTCGGCGTAACCCCGCGGCTCAGGCGCTCGTCTGGCTGCCCTTGAAAGACCTGGAAACCTTCGACGGCTTTCTGCGTGACCTGGAGGACGAGGTGGACGCACCGCTGCAGGTTGCGGAGGCGCGGGTGAGGCCCTGGAGCGATCCGATGAAGATGAACGGCTGCGCCCTGGTCCTGATGGGCGGTCCGGACCTTGAGGCGCCGCTTGCCGCCATCTGCGGCTGGGTCGCGCAAGCATTGGGCGCCGGCGGCGGCGCGAGGGTTTATCGGCTCTCGCCACAATAACTTCGCAACGGCGGGCCGCCTCCAGGTGTTATGTTGCGGTGCACAATCCGCACAGGGAGACCCCCATGGCGACGTTCGAGCTTCCCCCGACCACCGAACCGCGAGTGAGCCCGCAGCTGCTCGTCGGCGCGGCCTCGCCTCTCTGGACGTACTTCGGCGCGGCGGCTTCGGCCGGCGTCGCCTACTGGTGGATGACCCGCTGGACCCGGCCGATGAATCTGGAGGCGCTGTTTGCAGGAAGGCCGCCGGCGCCGGCGTTGCTCGTCGAGGTGGTGGCTGCCGAGCCTGAGCCGGTGGGCGGCGAGTCCGCGCCCGTCAGTCCAGTGCTGGAGGCGCTTCCCGAACATGGGCCCTCGGTTGAGCCGATGGTAGAGGGCGATCCTGTCACCGCCCCCGAGGCGCTTGCCGAATTCGCGTCTTCGGCTGAGCTGGTGGACGAGCCGGCGCCTGAGGTTACGGCGGCTGCATTAGACCCGGATAGCTCGCCGGACATCGACCCCGCGGCCGAGGCGCCCCCGAAGCACCGGGCCCGCAAGGCGGCGACGTCGACCGACGCCGAAGCCTGACCTGGCCAAGCGTGACTTGGCGCGGGACCGCGCGTTCGTCTAACAACGGCCGGTGCTGAAACGCGCCTTCGACATCGCCGTCTCGGCTGCAGGCCTCGCGCTCGCCTGGCCTTTGCTGCTGGGTCTGGCCCTTGCGGTGCGCGTCGATAGCCCGGGCCCAGCGATCCACTGGTCCCGGCGCGTCGGACGCGGGAACCGCATCTTCGCCATGCCGAAGTTCCGGTCTATGCGGATCGACACGCCGGACGTCGCGACCCACCTGCTGGAGGATCCCGCCAGGTGGGTCACGCCGCTAGGCCGCTTCCTGCGGCGCTCCAGCCTGGACGAGTTGCCGCAGCTCTGGAGTGTCCTTAAGGGCGACATGAGCCTGGTGGGTCCGCGCCCGGCGTTGTTCAACCAGGACGACCTCGTGGCCCTGCGAACCGAGGCCGGGGTCGACAGGCTGCGCCCCGGGGTGACCGGATGGGCTCAGGTGAATGGGCGCGACGAACTGCCGATCGGTGAGAAGGTGAAGCTGGACCGCGAGTACCTGGAGCGCCAGTCGTTCGGATTCGACCTGGCGATTCTGCTGGCCACCGCTCGCGTGGCGTTCACAGGGCGCGGTGTAAGTCATTGATCTGTCGGCAACGGACCTAGGCGCAGGGCGTTCTGTGGGCTCTCGGAGGCCCCACCGTGAGCCAGCAGCCTGTCCAGACGCCACGATCCGCCCCCCGTCGGGCCGCGCCTCCCGGCGCGCAGCCAGGACAGCGTCGGCGGATCCGGGATCGGCTGGCGGCTCACCGGCTGCGGCCCCCGAAGATCCATCCGCCGAGCCGTAAGTCTTTCAAGGTGATCGCGGCGACCCTCGCCCTGATCGCCTTGGCAGTCGCCGTGCTGGCGGCGGTCTGGGACTGGAACTGGTTCCGCGGGCCCTTGGAGCGGGCCGCCTCGGCCAGGCTGCATCGGCAGGTAGAGATCGCCGGAGACCTCAACGTCAAGCTCTGGTCCTGGCAGCCTAGCGCGACCGTGGACGGCATCAGCATAGCCAACCCCGCGTGGGCGGGCCGCGACAAGCTCGGCTCCATCGAGCGCTTGTCGGTCAAGGTGCGACTGATCCCCCTGTTAAGAGGCCAGGTCGACCTGCGCCTGCTGCGTGTCGATCGTCCGAACTTCCGCCTGCTGGCGGACGGAAAGGGGCGCAGGAACTGGGACTTCTCTGACGGTCGAAAGCCGGAGCCGGTTCGCCTGCCGCCGATCCACAGCTTCGTCATCAGCGAGGGGCGGCTCAGCTATCTCGACGCACGCCGCGAGGTGCGTTTCGTTGGCACGATCAACGCGCGGGAGCGCCTCGGCGAGCGCAATCATGGCTTCGAGGTGGTGGGGGAGGGGACGATCAACCGCGCCCCATTCCGGGCCGAGATCACCGGCGGCCCTCTGCTGAACATCGAGCGGGACCGGCCATACCCCTTCGACGCGGAGATTCGCGCCGGCCGGACTTTCATCACCGCCCGCGGTCAGGTGCCCAAGCCCTTCGACCTGGGCCGCTTTAGCCTGGTCGCCACGGCGCGCGGGCCTGATCTTGCGGATCTGTTCCCCCTAACCGGCATCGCACTGCCGAACACCCCGCCGTACAGCCTGCGCGGACATCTCACGCGCGAGGACCTTCTCTGGCGCGTCCGCGATCTGTCCGGTCGCGTGGGCGACAGCGACCTCTCGGGCCGCCTGTCTGTGCAGACCGGTCTGGCCCGCCCGCTGCTGAAGGCTGATCTGCAGTCCCGCAGCCTCGATTTCGACGACCTCGGCGCGCTGTTCGGCGCGGCGCCGAAGGCTGGGCCTGGAGAGACAGCATCGCCGGAACAATCCGCCATCGCTCGCAAGATGGCCGCTCAGCAGCGCCTGTTTCCGGACGCGCCGCTGGACGTCGGCCGCATCCGCGCCATGGACGCTGACGTCCGCTACCGCGCGCTTTCGATCCGCGACACGCCGGTCCGCCTCTCGTCCGGCGAGGTGCGCGTGAAGTTGGACGACGGGCTGCTCCGCGCCGATCCCGTGCGCCTCGACCTGCCTCGCGGCCGAGTGGACGGCCATGTGGTCCTGAACGCCCGCAAGGCGACGCCGGCGACCGAACTTGATTTGCGGTTGTCCAACAGCCGGATCGAGGCCCTTGTCCCCATCAGCTTCCAGGGCGGCACGCCGGTCAGCGGCGCTCTGGTGGGACGCGCCCGGCTGTCGGGAAGCGGGAATAGCGTTCACAAGACCGTCGCCAGCGCGGACGGGCAGGTGGTCGTCGTCGCTTCCGGCGGCGAGATCCGCAAGGCGCTCGCAGAGCTGATGGG
>JBKOYY010000113.1:0-8056 GCA_046725615.1 Pseudomonadota bacterium | reverse complement strand
ACACCATCGAGTGCTTCAACCTCGAAGAGGTCAAGCGGTCGCTCTAAGGAGCGATCGCCGCCGACCCTCTCCGAGGAGCGGGTCCGCGTTCAGGTCTTGAGGAACGCAATGAGCTCGCGACGCACCCCTTCGGGCTCGTCGTGCGGCAGCCAGTGGCTGGCGTCCGGGAAGTGCACGATCCGGGCGTCGGCGCACAGCGCCGCGCTGGCCTCAGCGAGCGCAGGCTCGGCAAACGCGTCCTGATCGCCCCAGAGGACCAAGGTCGGAACCGGGATCGATCCGGCTGCCGGGACCGGCAGCGCCTGGGCGAACAGCGCCCGATACCAGTTCAGCGTCGCGGTGATCGCCCCCGGCTGGCGCCAGGCGCGGTGGTAGGCCGCCATCTCCCCGGGGCCGAAGGCCCCCTGACGCGGGCTGCCCTTGAACGCGTCGGCGAGACCCTTGTAGCCGCCCGCGCGCACCATCAGCTCGGGCAGCCAGGGGGTGCGCAGCATCTGGACGTAGCGGCTCTTGCGGCGCTGCGCTGGGTCTGTAGTCATCGCGTGCAGCCAGACGGCCGGGTGCGGCGCGTTGAGGATCGCCAGCCGGTCCAGCCGCGCCGGGTCCAGGGTGGCCATCCACCAAGCCACCGAGGCGCCCCAGTCATGACCGACCACGGCGAACCTCTCGCGTCCAAGGGCCGTGGCCAGGGCGAAGATGTCGCCGGCCAGCGCGTCCAGCCGATAGGCGGCGACCCCCTTGGGCTTCGACGAGAGATTGTAGCCGCGCTGGTCCGGCGCCACGACGTGGAAGCCTGCCTCAGCCAGCGGCGCGATGTGCTCGCGCCACTCGAACCAGAACTCTGGAAAACCGTGCAGGAGCACGACCAGCGGTCCGTCGGGCGGCCCCGCCTCGGCGAGGTGCAGCTCGACCCCGCCAAGCGACACTGTCCGGTGGCTGATTGTCTGCGCGCCCGCCATGGCCCCTCCCGCATAGAGCGAGGCATCTAGAGCGCGATTTGCGGAGCCGATCACGCCGCCCGCGACGAGATTTCGCCCAAGCCGGCTCGTGGCGCGACCAGCGGCCTTCGCCTCTCCCGTCGCTAGAGCGAGAGCGTCACAACGGCGCGCTTGAACGCGTCCATCTCCTCCGCCGAACCAATGGTGATGCGCGAGCGGGTCGGCCAGACGGGCCAGCTGCGGCCGATGTCGACCCCTTCGGCGGCCATGGCCTTCCGGACCTCGGCGGCGGGCTTCCTCCAGTCGACCATGAAGAAGTTGGCCTGCGGCGGAACGTAGGCAAGGTCTCGCTTGTCTAGGAAGGCCAGGGTGTCGGCGCGCACCTTCTGCATCTCCTCGCGCCGCTGGCGGATCAGGTCGCCCGCCAGCAGGCTTGCCGTACCGCACACGACAGATGGCGTGGGCAGGGCGTAGCTGGCCATGCCTCCGTCATAGCGCATGGTCTTCGCCATCAAGGCGGGCTTGGCGATGGTCGCGCCCAGCCGCATCCCGGCCATGCCGAACAGCTTGGAGAAGGTGCGCAGGATGATGATGTCCTTGTCCTGCGCGGCCAGGTATGCGCCGGCGGGCGCCTCGCTGAAGTGGATGTAGGCCTCGTCCAGCAGCACGATGGAGCCCGCCGGCTTGTTGGCGAGCAGCCACTCGACGTCCTTCAGCCCGGTCAGGGTGGCCGAGGGATTGTTGGGCGTGCAGACGTAGTAGACCCCGGCGTTGGGATCGGCGGCGAGCATGGCCTTCACGTCGTGAGCGTGGTCGCCGGTCAGGGGCACGCGCTTTACCGGCGCACCGATGTAGCGGGCGACGCTCTCGGCCAGCTCGAACGTGGGGTCGGCGGTCACCAGCCCGCGCGTCGGCGAGCAGTAGGTGACGATGATCCGGGACATGGGGTCGCTGGAGCCGGCCCAGGCCATCACATAGGCGGGTGGCACGTTCTCGACGCTGGCCACCGCCCTCACGAAGTCGTCCCGTTCCGACCCGGTGTAGCGATTGCCGCCAGCGATGGCTGCCGCGGCGGCGCGGGCGCCCGGCTCGAGCGGTCCGGTCCAACACTCGTTGGCGCCGATCAGGGCCTTGGCTTTCGGCTTGGGAGCGGCTGCGCCTGTCTGCGCGTAGGCCGCCGGGGCCACCAGGGGGCCGACCGCCGCGCCGGCCGCCAGCAGGCTGAACACCCGCCCGATGGCCCGCCGCGAATATCCCCGCTGAGCCAGGTCGGCGCTCAGTTCCATGTCCGGCGTTGGCATCAATACCCCCCGTTATTCGATCGGCCGAGTGAACGCCCGGCTGGGCCGGGTGGCAAGCCAACAGCGGTCTGCGGGGCGACCTGGGCCGTCGGCGCCTAGCCCGAAGGCACGATCTCGTCGCCCAGCCGTTCATCTGCGGTTCGGGAACGCAGGCGGATCATGGCCGAGCTTGGAAGGGAGACCGCAACGTGCGCCGCATTCTCATCGGACTGATGGCCCTGACCGTCGCGGCGTGTGCCACGGTGGAGAAGCTCGACGCCGCCAGCGACGTCCATGCCCTTCTGATCGCCATCCGCGACAATGACGAGGCGACCTTCGATGCGCTGGTGGACCGCCCCGCCCTCAAGCGCGAGATCGAGGGCCGCCTGCTCGCCGAGGCGCGCAAGGACAGTCGCGTCCCCGCCGCCCTCGCCGCCGTGCTGGCGCCCAGCCTGGCCGAACTGGCCGGCGAAACGATGGTGCAGCCGGCCGTCTTCCGCGGCGTGGCGGAGTATTATGGCTACGACCCCCGGACCAAGATCCCGGGACCCGTGGCGATCTCCACCCAGCTGCGGCGCCTCCCGGACGGCCGCGTCTGCGCGGTGAGCAAGAAGGATGGCCCCTGCCTGCTGATCTTCACTGAGGCTGCGGACGGCCGCTGGAAGCTGTCGGGCTTCGAGGGCGAGCTTTCCATGCTGCGCGTGAAGCGCTGATCCGCGTAAGCTCCCCCCACGAGGGGGAGCAGCAGATGAGCTACGACGCGGCGCTGGCCGGCTATGAGGTCTTCGACTTCACGCACGACGGGCGGACTTTCCCCGTCTACCGCAAGGGCTCGGGGCCGGCGGTGGTCATCATGCACGAGATCCCGGGCCTGCATCCGCAGGTGATCCGCTTCGCCGACCGGGTGGCCGAGGCAGGGATGACGGTCTTCTGCCCCAGTCTGTTCGGTACGCCCGGAAAGCCGGCCTCCCGCGGCTACGCCATGACCAGCATGTTGGGGGTGATCTGCGTGCGGCGGGAGTTCTACGTCTGGCGCGGCGACCGCTCGAGCCCCGTGGTCGACTGGCTGAAGGCCCTGTCGCGCAAGGCCCACGCCGAATGCGGCGGCAAGGGCGTGGGCGCGGTGGGCATGTGTTTCACCGGCGGCTTCGCCTTGGCGATGATGACCGATCCCAGCGTGGTCGCCCCGGTGCTCTCGCAGCCCTCGCTGCCCGCGGGCAAGGCGGGTGTGGCGGCGATCGGAATGTCGGGTGAGGAGATCCGCTGCGTGAAGGGCCGGATGGAGGCCGAGGACCTGTCGGTGATCGGCTTGCGCTTCAGGTCGGACAAGCTGGTGCCCGATGCGCGGTTCGAGACCTATCGCCGCGAGTTCGGCGACCGCTTCGAGGCGATCGAGCTGGACGACGACGACGCGGGCGAGTCGTTCATGCCGCCGCACTCGGTGCTGACCCTGCACCTCAAGGAGGACGGACCGACCAAGGCCGCCGAACAGCGGGTGATCCGGTTCTTCAAGGAGCGCACCGGCGCCTGAGGCGGCCGGACCGCGACGCTGGCATTGCTGGACTTCCGCGGCCTCTGGCACTAGAAGCCGCCGCTTTCCTGCTCGGGCGTCCGATCCGCCCCCCAGGGTCCGAAGGTTGAAGCTCCCATGAAACGTCCCCAATCCGCTGGCCGCGCGGCTCCGAAGGGCCCGACGCAGCGCCAGCTCCGCGCCGGCGAGCTGGTCCGCCACGCCCTGGTCGAGATTCTCCGCGAGGAGGAGATCAACGATCCCGCGCTGGCGGGCATCCCGGTGACCGTCACCGAGGTGCGGGTGAACCCGGACCTGCGCCACGCTACGGTCTACGTGGAGCCGCTGGGCGGCGAGAACGCCGACGTAGTGGTGAAGGCGCTGAACAAGCACTCGAAGTTCGTCCGCGGCCATCTGGGCCGGATGATCGACATGCGCTTCACGCCCGACCTGCACTTCCGCCACGACGAGACGTTCAACGAAGCCGCCCGGATGGCGCGACTGTTTGACGATCCCAGAGTGCGCCAGGACCTCACCCCCGATGCGCCGTCCGACTCCTGGAAGGACGAGGACTGATGGGCCGCCGCAGGAAGGGGCTGGCGGTCTCGGGCTGGATCAACCTCGACAAGCCGTACGACCTGACCTCGACGCACGCCGTCAGCCGCATCCGCCGGCTGTACGACGCCCAGAAGGCGGGCCATGCCGGCACGCTGGACCCGCTGGCCACTGGCATCCTGCCGATCGCCCTGGGCGAGGCGACCAAGACCGTCCCGTTCCTGGTGGACGCCGACAAGAGCTACCGATTCACCATCGCCTGGGGGCGGACTACGGCCACCTACGACCGCGAGGGCGAGACCCTGGCGCAGTCCGACGTGCGGCCGACGCTGGCCCAGGTGCAGGCGGTGCTGCCGCGCTTCATCGGCGAGATCGACCAGGTCCCGCCGGCCTTCTCCGCCATCAAGGTGGACGGCGAACGCGCCTACGACCTGGCCCGGGCGGGCGAGACGGTGGAGCTGGCGGCGCGCAAGGTGACGATCTTCGACGTCCGCCTGGTGGACGCCGAGGACGCCGATCACGTGACCATCGAGATGGACTGCGGCAAGGGCACCTATGTCCGCGCCCTGGTCCGCGACATCGCCGAAGCGCTCGGCGCGTGCGGCCACGTGAGCGCCCTGCGGCGCACGCGCGTGGGGCGGTTCACCGAGGAAACGGCGGTCACTCTGGATTATCTTGAGGATTTGGGGCATAAGGCCCGCCAATCGGAGGCCTTGCTTCCGGTCGAGACCGCGCTGGACGACATCCCGGCGTTGGCCGTGACCGACGAAGACGCCTTTAGATTGAAGCAGGGACGATCGATCGTTCTCGTTCCCCGACAGGTGGAAGCGGTGAAGGCCAGGCTCAAGCCGGGCTCGCGCACCGTTTCCGCAATGTCCGGCGGAACGATGGTGGCGCTCTGCGAGATGCGTGCGGGACGGCTCGAACCCTCGCGCGTCTTCAACCTTTGATCAGAGCGGAGAAACCCGATGTCGATCACGGCCGAACGTAAAGCCGAAGTCATCAAGTCCCATGCCCGCGGCGAAGCGGACACGGGCAGCGCCGAAGTCCAGGTGGCGATCATGTCCGAACGGATCGCGAACCTCACCGAGCACTTCAAGACGCACAAGAAGGACAATCACTCGCGCCGGGGGCTGCTGAAGCTCGTCTCCGCCCGCCGGTCGCTCCTCGATCACCTGAAGAAGTCCGACGCGGCTCGCTATCAGGCGCTCATCGAGAAGCTGGGCCTGCGCCGCTAGTTCTTCGAACGGACCCGTTTCCCGCCCCTTCTTCCTTTGGGTGGGAAACCGGGTCCGTTTCTCATTTGAGGCCGCTCCTCCGTACAGGCCGGGGGATGGATGCGGCGACCGGGGAGCCCACCCTTAAGAGTGTCAGGGCGCCCCACACACGCCGAGGGTTCGAGAGAAATCCTCACCGCCTGTGCCAACTGGAGAGGATTTCGGAAGACCGATCCCCTGTCCGCCCCCGCCGGGAATACGCCCGCGGGACGAGAAAGAAACAGACATGTTCGATATCAAGAAAAAGACCATCGAGTGGGGAGGCAAGACCCTCACGCTCGAGACCGGCCGCATGGCGCGTCAGGCCGACGGCGCCGTCCTGGCCACCTATGGCGAGACCATGGTCCTGGCGACCGCCGTCTACGCCAAGAGCGCCAAGCCGGGTCAGGACTTCTTCCCCCTGACCGTGAACTACCAGGAGAAGTTCTACGCCGCGGGCAAGATCCCCGGCAGCTTCCCCCGCCGTGAGGGCGCGCCCTCGCAGAAGGAAACCCTGACCAGCCGCCTGATCGACCGTCCGATCCGCCCGCTGTTCGTGAAGGGCTTCAAGAACGAAGTGCAGGTCGTCGCCACGGTGCTGGCGCATGACCTGGAGAACGATCCCGACATCGTCGCCATGGTCGCCGCTTCGGCCGCCCTGGTGATTTCGGGCGCTCCCTTCATGGGCCCGATCGCCGCCGCGCGCGTCGGCTATGTGGGTGGCGAGTACGTCCTGAACCCGACGCTCGACGAGCTGAAGGAAAGCAAGATGGACCTCGTCGTGGCCGGCACCGCCGAGGCCGTGATGATGGTGGAATCCGAGATCCAGGAGCTGTCGGAAGAGGTCGTCCTGGGTGGCGTCACCTTCGCCCACAAGGGCATGCAGCCGGTGATCGACGCGATCATCGAGCTGGCCGAGCACGCCGCTAAGGAGCCCTTCGAGTTCACGCCGGACGACACCGACGCCCTCAAGGCCGAAGTGAAGAAGCTGATCGGCGAGGACCTGGCCGCCGCCTACAAGATCACCGGCAAGACCGAGCGCCACGCGGCGCTCAGCGCGGCCAAGGACAAGGCCGTCGGCCACTTCGGTAAGTCCGACGCCAACCCGACGGGCATCCCGGCCGACAAGCTGGGCAGCGTGTTCAAGGAGCTGGAGGCCGACGTCGTCCGCCGCTCGATCCTGGACACCGGCATTCGCATCGACGGCCGCAAGGTCGACCAGGTCCGCCAGATCGTCTCGGAAGTGGGCGTGCTGCCCCGGGCCCACGGCTCGGCGCTGTTCACCCGCGGCGAGACCCAGTCGCTCTGCGTGGCCACCCTGGGCACCGGCGATGACGAGCAGCTGATCGACGCCCTCGAAGGCAAGTACTTCGAGAAGTTCATGCTGCACTACAACTTCCCGCCGTTCTCGGTGGGCGAGACGGGCCGCATGGGCGCTCCGGGCCGTCGTGAAGTCGGCCACGGCAAGCTGGCGTGGCGCGCGCTGCGTCCGATGCTGCCGGACTACGCCGACTTCCCGTACACGATCCGCCTCGTCTCGGAGATCTTCGAGTCGAACGGCTCGTCCTCGATGGCCACCGTCTGCGGCGGCTCGCTCGCCCTGATGGACGCCGGCGTGCCGATCAAGAAGCCGGTGTCGGGCATCGCCATGGGTCTGATCCTGGAGAAGGACGGCTTCGCGGTTCTCTCGGACATCCTGGGTGACGAGGACCACCTCGGCGACATGGACTTCAAGGTCGCCGGCACCGCCGACGGCATCACGTCGCTGCAGATGGACATCAAGATCGCCGGGATCACCGAGGAGATCATGAAGAAGGCCCTCGAGCAGGCGAAGGGCGGTCGTGATCACATCCTCGGCGAGATGAACAAGGCCATGGAGGCGCCGCGCGCCGAACTGGGCGAGTTCGCGCCGAAGATCGAGACCATCAAGATCCCGGTCGACAAGATCCGGGAAGTGATCGGCTCGGGCGGCAAGGTGATCCGCGAGATCACCGCCGAGACCGGCGCCAAGGTCGACATCGGGGAAGACGGCACGATCAAGATCGCGGCCGCCGACCAGGCGAAGATCGACGCGGCCCGCGACTGGATCAAGTCGATCGCCTCGGAGCCGGAGATCGGCCAGATCTACACCGGCAAGGTCGTGAAGATCGTCGACTTCGGCGCCTTCGTGAACTTCTTCGGCGCCAAGGACGGCCTGGTCCACGTGAGCCAGATCGCCAACGAGCGCGTGAACAAGGTCTCGGACGTGCTGACCGAGGGCCAGCAGGTCAAGGTGAAGCTCCTGGGCTTCGACGACCGCGGCAAGACCCGCCTCTCCATGAAGGTCGTCGACCAGGAGACCGGCGAGGACCTGTCCGCCAAGCAGGCTGAAACCGCCGACGCCTAAGCGCCGGCAGCCTGGGCTGAGATGACGAGGGCGGCCGCAGCGATGCGGCCGCCCATTTCGTTGGACTTAAGCGGGTTCGGCGACCTTGACGCCGTAGCGGGCGGCCGGGCGCTTGGCCGACAGGTTCGGCC